>JAVVPF010000023.1 GCA_036655895.1 Cloacibacillus sp.
ATGGCCGAGCTGTCCGAAAAAGAGCGTGAGATACTTGATCTGCTCTCCGTCTTCGGAGGTCCCGGCTGCGCGGAAGAGACCTTCCTGCGTTCGATACGAGTCTTTGAAGAACTGGAGCTTGCGGGGAAATTCTACACGCTGAATCTGCTCGCGCCGCGCTGCTACATCGGCGAGATGCGCCAGTGGAGCGGCCAGACGCAATACGCGCTTGAACAGTACGAATACTGCGTAGCAAGATGCGAAAAAGCCGGCCTCTTTTGGGGCCAGAGCCATTTTCACGCGCACGCGGCGGACGCCGCGCTCGACATGGACGATTGGCCGTGCTTTACCGCGCACGTAAGGCGCGGCGCAGCATTGTTTGAAAGCTCGCGCGGCGGCCACTGCACTTCGATACTCTACAGCCTGAAAGCAATATGCGCGGCGGAGGCCGGAGATTTCAAAGAGGCCGCCTCCGCTCTGGAAAAAGCCGACTTCCTCTGCGCCATAGGAAAGAAAAGCTGGCGCGCCGCGCAGTCGATGGCAAAAGCCTGGACGCTGTACCTTGCGGTCCACAATAACAGCCGCACTCCGCGCGCAGCAAACGCGCCGGACGCGTCCGCGTCGCTTTCTGCCTGCCTGACTGAGCCGTGCGAAAGCTACGCGCAGAAAGCAATATCGCTATACGAAGAGTTGGGGGCGCAAAAAAGAGCCGCGATGTTAAAAGCCAGATTCCAAAGCTGACTTGAAACATCGACGGAAAAACTAAGCCCGGCTGCGAAATCGAATTTAGTTTTTCATCTTGATTACGCGAAGAAGATAGGACGGCGGCCGTCCTCGTATTGGAGCGGTGCGTGGACGGCCGCCGCAGCGTTACTTTTCTGGCGTGGCGTAGGCTTTTATGCAGACGTTTGCGGTTTCGTCTATGGTGTTGAGGTCGGTCCAATATTTCCCTGAGGCTGATATCCAGCTTTCTCCGGGATGCGAGGTCGATTTTTTGTGCGTTGTGTCGCCGGCTGCGCGCATTTCTATCGGTATCGGAAATTCTGAGGCGGGCGAGGTCAGTTTCATCACGACGGAGAAGCGTTCGCCTTTTTTGACGGCGACGGGCGCGGGCAGGTCTATTGAATGAAAGCCGGGCGCGTCGAGGGTGACGCTTTTGGTGAGCGCGAGCGTGCCGTTTGTTGGGGAGCCTGAGCCGACGCCCGTGTATATTTTAAGCTCGCATTGTGTGCCCGGGCGCGCTGTGTAGACGGCGGCGGAATTTAGCCGTTCGTCGCGCAGGGCGGTGTAGATGTTGGCGCCCCACGCCGGTATCGCGCGGTTTTTTGAAATGAGGGGCACGAAGTCGCCGTTTATAAAATCAGCTACGCCCAGGATGTCGTACTGGTAGATGTTTTCGTCTTGTACGGCGGGTACCGCGTCGTAGACGATGCCGTTGACTAAGGTGCCCTCTTCGTAGGAGACGTAGAAGCAGCCTTTATCGCCCCAGCCTTTGCCCCAGCTGTTGCGCACGATCCACGCGCCGTCTTTTGCCGGTTTGGGGCCGCGGCCGTTTCTGCCGCCGAATTTGAGGCGGCTGAAGCTGTCGTCCCATCCGACCAGCAGGACGTCGTGGTTGGCTTCGCGGTAGTTTGCGCCCTGTTCCGGTTCGCCTGATTTAAAGTTTGTGAAGTAGCCGTAGGAGGGCGAAAGAAGGTCGTCCATTACGACGCCGTCTTCGTCGGGGCAGCAGAGCGCGGCGCTTGCGCCGCCGTACTGCGCAATGGCGGCTTTGACGACGTTTATGCGTTCTCCGGCAAGCGGGATGTCGGAGGCGTCTTCTCCAAGGTAGAGGACGTTTTTGAGTTTGAATTTTCTTGCGGTTACGGGCGGCTTTACGGCTTTTGCCTTTCTGTGCGGGTAGGGGGCTTCGCTTTCGTAGACGGGGCCGGTGCCGCGCGTGACGATGGCGGTGGACATGAAGTCGCTTGCGCCAGTGTCGAAGCCGGTCTCTTTATCGGACTGGAATGAGTAAAGCGTCTCAGATTCGTCGTTGAAGGTGTAGTAGGAGAGGTAGTATTCGGAGAGGTCTATGTCGCGGCTCGCGACGCCTTTTTTGATGAGGTTTGATTCGATGGCGCCGATTATGGCGAAGGACCAGCATGTTGAGAAGTCGCCCTGGTTTCTGACGGGGGGCAGCATCTGTCGCATGTCGTAACGGCTTTCTGCGGCCCGCGCTTCGGAAGCGGCGCAAACGAGCGCCGCACAGCCCGGAGGGAGGGTGAGCATGGACAAAAGAAGTATTTTGCAAATCACGTTTTTTATCTGTTTCATCTGCGTCAGCACCTTTTCTGTTTTTTGCGTTACGCGCGTCGTTATTTAAGTTTTTTGACGGCGGCTGCGGCCTCTTCGTCGCCTAGATCTGCTGCGTATCCATACCAGCGCAGCGCCTCCTGTTTGTCTTTTTGCACGCCGTCTCCCTCTGCGTACTTTGCGGCGATCGCCTTCATGGCGTCTTCGCTTCCGGCGCGCGCGGCTTTTCTGTAATATTTGAGGGCGAGCGTTTTGTCGGCGGGAACGCCCGTCCCGCTCTGATAGAGGTCGCCCAGAGTGCAGAGCGCGCCGTCGTCGCCCGCCTCTGCGCTTTTTTTGATGAGGGCGAGCCCTCTTGCTTCGTCCTTTGCGGCGGATACGCCGAAGAAATAACAGGCTCCCAGGTTGTATATCGCGGCAATGTCTCCGGCGGCGGCCCCTTTTTCGTAGAGGCTGAAGGCTTTATTGACGTCGGCCGCGACGCCTATGCCGTTTTCATAGAGGTATCCAAGGCGCGCCATCGCCCAGCCGCTGCCCTTCTGCACGGCCTGTTCGTATTTTTGCGCGGCGGCCGCGTAATCTTGGTTATCAAAAAGCTCGTCGGCCGCTTTGTTGAGAGCGTCGTAGTCGGCGGCGCTGGCGAAGGTGGCGCACAGCAAAAAAACGCATACGAATATGAGGCGTGCGCACCATAATGTTTTTCTCCGCTTCATTTGCAGATCCCTCCATAATGCAATCCACGCGGCGTGCTGGCCGCGTTATCTCGCTTGAAAGTTTTGAAAAAATGGAATACAATGACCTTAAGTAAAAGGAGCCGTCACCTAGGTGGCTCGACCGAAGTCTACAGAAAAATTACTCTCTCAGACCGGCGAAAGTCATTCGGGGGTAATTTTTCTGTCTTTTATACTTTAATTGCGACAAAAGGTAAATATAAATGTCAGCAACGTCAGCAAAAACATTCCGAACTCTAATAAAACGCGAAAGTCGTCATGTTTCATAAGACATCACCTCCGTCCCTGGCGGATGTAAACTGCAAGGACCGCGGCTGCCGCCCAATGACTTGGCTCCTGGCCACAGTATATCACAGTGTAGATAAAAAAATATAATGCACCCTTTGCTTTTTTTGGTGGATGTATCCGCTGCCGCCCGCGTTGTAGTAGTATAATAGCGATATAACAGCCGAGAATTTTGCCGCCAACTTAGACAGAGGACAGGGAGTATGTGAAATGACAGAGAAGATCCGCACCGACTTTTTAGGAATAGAGATGCCAAATCCGTTTATGCTGGCTTCCGCCCCGCCTTCGAGGAACAGAGAGATGATCGACAGGGCCTTTCGCGCCGGATGGGGAGGCGCCGTCATAAAGACGCTGACGCAGTACACGGGGACGGAAGGCTGCGAAGTGCGCAACGTCTCCCCGCGCATCCACACGGTGAGGGGGCCGGGCGGCATCGCCGGCTTCACCAATATTGAGCTTACATCGCAGCAGACGAACGAAGAATCCTGCGACGACATCCAGAAACTGAAAAAAAGCTGGCCCGACAGAGCGGTGATAGCAAGCATCCTCTATGGACACAGCCCGATAAAAGAGTGCTGGCAGCGCGCCGCCGCGGACTGCGAAGCCGCAGGTGCTGACGCGCTTGAACTTAATTTCTCGTGCCCGCACGGCTGCAGCGAGATAGGAAGCGGCATTTCCATCGGTGAAAACCCCGCTCAGATAAAAGAACTGATAGGCTGGGTGAAGGCGGCCTCAAAGCTGCCCGTCATAGTGAAGCTGCCTTCGATGTCCGACATCGTACTGGGCGCCTCCGTCTCCAAGCAGGAGGGAGCTGACGCCATCTGCGCCATCAACACGATAAGCTCCATGCCCTACATCGACATCGAAAGCGCGCACCCCGTCTTCAACGTGGGCGGCGTGGGAGTGGCGGGCGGCATGTCCGGACGCATCATCCGGCCGATAGCGCTTCGCAGCGTGATGGAGATAGCGCGCAGCGTCTCGATCCCTATCTCGGCAAGCGGCGGCGTATACGGCTGGCGCGACGCCGTGGAGTTCATCCTCGTGGGCGCCTCCACGCTGCAAATATGCTCCGCCGTAATGGAGCACGGCTACGGCATCATAAACGACCTCTGCTGCGGACTTTCAGGATACATGGCGCGCAAAAACTACAAGAGCGTCGCCGACTTCTGCGGCAAAGCGCTTGAACATGTCGCGCCCCACAGCGCGCTTGACAGAGACAACAGGTTCGTCCCAAAATGGGACTCCTACAACTGCCTGCGCTGCGGCAAGTGCGTCATAAGCTGCCGCGACGGCGGCTATCAGGCGATAACGATGCAGGACAGAAACATATTGATAGACACGCAGAAATGCGACGGCTGCGGCCTCTGCCGCGGCATCTGCCCCGAACACTGCATAAACTAAAAAGCGCAAAAAAACAACAGACAGCAGCGCCCCCGGCAAAAGTCCGGGGGCGCTTTGACGCGCGCATACAAAATTACGTACTTAAAAAATTCCAGAGCGGATGCGACAGCAAGAAGATAAAGGTGGAAAATCTCGATGGTTTGTGTCATAATAATCGCAAAATATATTGTTTAAATTATGACAAAAGATATAAAAATAAAAAATAAAGGGGCGTGGTGAATATGACGAGCTGCAAAAACGTTGGTAATAATCTTAAACGGCTCCGGGAGGCCTCCGGGTTCAGCCAGCGGAGCATCGCGGATTTTTTAAAAGTGGATCAAAGCCTTGTAAGCAAGATAGAAAAGGGCGAGCGCGGCATCTCCGCTGTTATGCTAGACGAGCTTGCGTCGCTTTTTGGCGTGTCGGCGGCTGCCGTGGCAAATGACTCGGCTGGAAGGCCGCTTGCCTGCGCCTTCCGATGCAGCGACCTCTCTCGCGATGAGATGCGGGCTGTCTGCGCCGTCAATAAGATAGCTCTCAACTTGGAATTTCTGAGCGGCCTGCTGAAGGACGAGGCACATGGCAGATAAAGCTGATTTGATGACCAAAGCGATGCAGTACAGAAAGGAACTGGGCGCGGAGAGCGGTTCGCCTGTAGATGTTTTTTCTCTGGCACAGAATATTGAAGGGCTGACGCTGGTTTATTATCCTATGGGCGACAAGCTCAGCGGCATGTGCGTCAGGACAGAAGACGGAAACTGCGTGATAGCCGTGAACTCCGGCATGTCATTAGGCCGTCAGCGGTTTTCACTGGCGCATGAATTTTATCATATGCGTTTTGACGACAATATGACCTCTATCTGTGGAAAAAAAATCGGCTGTGGAAATGACATCGAGAAGGAGGCGGATATATTTGCCTCGTATTTTCTTATGCCCGCCGCCGAGCTTGAAAGTCGCGCCGCACGTTTTGCGGCAGTCCATGAAGACGGCAAGCTCTCGCTTGATGACGTCATCCTGCTTGAACAATATTTTGGCGTCAGCCATCAGGCCGCTGTTATCCGCCTGAAGGAGAGCCGCTGTATGGAGCGTTCCCGTGTGGAGGAATTTTTAAAAAGCAGCGTTCGAGGCAGAGCTGAAATGATGGGCTGTGCTACGGCGCTCTATCGTCCCCTTCCGCCAGATAAACAGTACATGACCTACGGCAGCTATATCAAACAGGCGGAACTGGCTTTGCAGAAGGGGTTGATAGCCGCCGGAAAATATGAGGAACTGCTTCTTTGTGCATTCCGTTCAGATTTAGTCTACGGAGGAGACGAGGAGGCGGAAATAATTGACTGAGCCGCTGTTTTTCGATACGGACTGCATTTCTGCGTTTCTTTGGGTCGACGGCGAAAGCATTGTTGCGAGGCTCTACCCCGGCAGGATAATTATCCCCGAGCAGGTTTATAAGGAACTTTCACATCCTGGGCTTAATCACATTAAAGGGCTCAAGTCACAGATAGACGTTCTTGTCATGGACAAGCAGGCGCAAGTGCGGTCGATCATAGTAGGTGCCGCGGCCTATGAAATTTATTACAAACTTACAACGATTCCCGACGCGGGGCATAAAATCATAGGCGCCGGCGAAGCTGCGGCGATAGCTATGGCAAAGGAACAGGATGGGATCCTGGCGAGCAACAATTTGAGGGATATACTGGATTATGTAAAAGCGTATGGCCTGGTTCACGTTACGACGGCGGATATCCTAAAACAGGCAATGGACGCTGGCCTGATAGACGAAAACCAGGGCAACGCCATTTGGCAAAAAATGCTGGCCAGAAGACGGCGGCTTGGTTATGACAGCTTTTCAGATTTTCTTGCCGCCAGCCGCGGGCGCTCTTAGGCTGGGGCTACTTCCCCTATCTCCGCTTTTAGTTTTTTTATGAAGCTGTCGTCCTCGTTGGTGAAGGTGTAGTTGCTGCGCCAGATGAGGATGTCGTGGTATTTGTTGTCGGCGTCGCCGCAGCGTTTTTGGACGAGGCCGTGCAGAGCAAGCGTCGCTTCCGGCATTGGGGAGACCCAGATGTAGGAGGAGGGCAGCGCGCGCAGCAGTTCAAACTGGATGCCGCGTTCGTAGACGGCTATTTTTTTCTTTTTTTCGTGTGTCTGCGCAAGAAGCCGCGCCTCTGAGACGGGCATTGCGGGCACGGAGTTGTCGTCGTGCACTATTTCTGTGTAGTGGCGCAGGCCGGAGTAGGTCACTTCCGGCGCCATGGCGAGCGGGTGGCGCTTTGACATGAGCGCCATGTATTCAAATTCCCAGAGCCGCTCGGACTTCAGGCTGCGCTCGTGTATCGCGGACAGGAAATATTTTTCATGTATTATCTGGCAGCGCACGATGCCCATGTCGCTTCTGCCTTCGCTTACGTCTTTTATCACCTGCATGGGGTTTGTTTCGCAGTATCTTAAGTCAAGCCCCTCCGCGTCGTCGAGGAGGGCTGCGAATTTCGCGAAGGCGGCCGCCGCGTAGCTTGCGCGGGGCAGCGAGATGCTGAAGCTGCGCGCGCCGGAGGGTTTGTAGAGCGACTCCAGCTCGTCTATCTGCGCCAAGATGTTGCGCGCGTATTCCAGGAAGCGCTCGCCCTGCGGAGTGGGGGCGACGCCCTTTGTGGTGCGGTTGAAGATGGTGATGTTCATGTCCTCTTCAAGCTCGCGGATTGCTTTTGAGAGGTGCGGCTGGCCCATGTAGAGGTTTTCCGCGGCGCGCGATATAGAACCGGTGCGCTCCACCTCTACCGCATATCTGAGATGCTGGATGTTGTTCATTTTATACTTCCTCCCGCCGCCCGTTTCGTTGTCTTCGTTGTATGCCTATGATAACAGATAATGCAGAAAGCCGCCTCATGATGACGGCGGCCTCTTCGTATTCCCAATTATCGCGTCTGTTTGTTATACGCGCGGAACATTTTGCGCGGCGCGAGTTCAGTTATTTTTAGTCTTTGAATATGGGCAGCTTTTCAAGGTAGACTAGGTCATGTCCGTCGTAGCCGCCCTCTTCAAGCAGCGCCGCCACCTTTGTGACGACGGTGCAGCCGGTGCGCGCAAGCAGCGATTCAAGCGCGAGCAGCGAGCCGCCGGTGGAGACGACGTCGTCCACTACGCAGACGCGTTTGCCGGCGAGCCGTTTTGCGTCGGCTCCGTCTATTACGGTCATCTGCGTGCCGGCGGTGGTGATGGACTTGACCTCTGAGGTGAGAGGCTCTTCCATGTAGCTTTTGACGGATTTGCGCGCCACGATGTAGTCTACGCCAAGGCGCACCGCGATGGCGTGCGTGAGCGGTATGCCCTTCGCCTCGGGGCAGACGAGGAGGTCTACCGCACCGAGTGTTTTAAGTTTTGCAGCAAGCGCGTCTGCGCATTTTTCAACGAGCGTCGTGTCTCCAAGCATGACGAACGAGGCGATGGAAAGGCCGGGCGCTATGCGCACCTTAGGCAGCGGGCGCGTGATGCCGCAGATTTTCAGGTCGTAAAATTCTTTCATGGCGAGTTCTCCTTAAAGTCCGAAGACGATTTTGATGGCGACGCCGGCGAGCAGCCCGTAGAAGGGGTTCCAGCGCGCGGATACTATGACCGTCGCGCCCACCGCCATTCCCCACGGGGAGAAGCCGAACGGCCCTTGCGCCGCAGGGCACTGAGCGATCGCGCCCTGTATGTTTGAGATGAAGGTGACGAATACGCCGAGAACGAAGAGAAATCCCGCGATGGCGGAGCTGTGGACGTATTTGCCGATTGTAGGCAGAAGTTTGAAAAGAAGTATGGCCGCCATTATGAGCATCATCATGACGGATGCCGTCACTGGGTGCGGTGCGGTGGCCGTGCCCGATATGATCGCCTCGACGGGGCCTCCGCCGAAGAAGGAGGAGAGCATGTCGGCAAGCGATGAGTAGACGGCGAGGTGGTCGATGTTGGCGTTGGTGTTTGCGATGCTGCCAGTTATTTTGCCGAAGCTGATGTTTGCGCCGATGTTGAGGCAGGCTATGGCAAGCGCGCTCACCAGTATGCGCGGGTGCTCCCATATTTTGAAGTAGATGTTGCCGGTGGTGAAGCGTTCGCGGTCTTCATTTACGACAAGCGGTTCTGGCTCCGCGTGTCCAGTCTTTTTAAGGAAGTTGTAGACTGCCGTCGCGGCTAAGACGGAGATGATTATAGTCTTTGCTAGGTCGAAGGTGAGAAACCACGTTGCAAGCGCCACCACCATGGAGACTGAGCCGGAATATTTTTCGGAATTGAGCATGTCTATTGAGATGTAGGCGAGCATTACGCCGACGCCCGCCATCATTGAGCTTACGATGACTGGGCCGATGGCCTCGACGATTTTTTCATTAAGGCCGAGCATTGAGGGAAAGAGCAGAAAAAGGCCGCCCCAGAAGACGAGAGTGAGGCGTTCTTTGAGCGTCTTGCCCATGCTGCCGGCAAGCGCTATCGTCTCCGCCTGAAATGAGATGGTGGCTACTGAATTAAAGGCGACGGAGCCGGCCGCGCCCACAAGAAAGGCAAGAGCGGTGGGAAAGGCCGCAAATCCAAAAGAGATGGCCAGCAGTCCCTGCGGCACACCGTTGAGCACGACGGCAAGCGCCGCGAGCAAGTCTGTTAAATATGATTCCATAAGAATTTTCCTCCACATCTAAAAACCGTAATTTTACGAAACGTCAATAAAATTACTACTCAGCCTCTGATATGTCAATAACCTGATTCATATATGAGGTGAGAATCACAGATTAGTGAGGAACGGGACGGAATAGAATTGAAATAGGATGAGGAGCGCGCTTTTATGTCAACTTATTTAAAATTACAGCTTGACACATCGTCGTTCATTGATTATTCTAGTCAGCATGAAGATAAAATCTATGGTGCTTGTTTCGATATTCGCGGTGCTCTCTGCTGTCGGTGCGCGGCTTATGATTCCCGTGCCGTTTGTGCCGTTCACGCTTCAGACTTTGGTCTGTATGCTCGCCGGCTTCGTGCTGGGGCCGCGGCTTGGCGCCGCTGCAATGGCGCTTTACATGCTGATGGGGCTGATAGGCATTCCGGTCTTCACTTCGACTGCGGGGCCGGCCGCCATTCTTGCGCCCTCCTTCGGCTATATCATCGGCTTCATAGGCTGCGCGTGGATCTGCGGCGCGCTTTCGGAGCGTTTTGCGCGCGGCGGCCGCCGCGTGTCGAAGCTCCAATATTTCGCGGCGGCGATGGCGGGAGTGATTTTTGTCTACGTCGTGGGCGTCGCCTATCTTTACGTCATCCTGAACTGGTACCTGCGCGCGGCAAACGCCGGCGTATGGCGCGTGCTTTCCATCGGATTTTTCGCAACTATCGGAGGTGACGTCATAAAGGCTGCGCTTGCCGCCTTCATAGCCGAGCGCCTGAAAAAAAGCGGCGCGCTCGCCGCCGCGATGAAATAGATGTAATAAACGTAAACAGATAGGTGCTATGTATCCGTGCGGCGGGATAAAAGCAAGGGGGCGTCGCGGATGGCGGCGGCTTGCGCGTTTTTTGTCAAGGCTTCAGTCGTTTTCCAGTGAAAGTTCTTTGAGCAGCGCTCTTATGTCGGGCGCGCAGCAGCGTTTTTTGGGGCTGAGCTCGGCGCACCGTCCCACTGTACAGGCGCCTGTCATTTGCTGGATCTCTGAGAGAGTGCGGGCGCCGTTGTTATAGGCTTTGACTATTTCCCCCCGCGTGACGCCGGAGCACCAGCATATCGTTTCGCTGTCGTTTTTCTGATTTTCTTCTGTCTTTTGCATATCGCGGCCTCCGTTGAGTTCGGTTTTTTACTTCTTTATTATACGATTATAAGCGCTTTACGCAGCGCGGCCTCCATCTTATTAAAAATTAAAATAATAAAAAAAACCGCAGGCGCCTTTGTCGGGGCCTGCGGAGCGGTTGTGCTGTTTGTTTTGTGGTTATGCCGCGGGGGTGAGGTCTACCGCGGTGACGCTGCGGTCTATAAGCTCGGCCGTTTCGCATTTGACTACGGCCTGAGCAAAGGGCTGATTTGCGATTATCGCGTCCACAGCCGCCTTTACCTTGGCCGCGCCGCCCTCTTCCGCAAGAGCGGCGGCGGCGTAGTCCATGCTGACGAAGAGGTTTTTACCGTCCTCCGTGATGAATTTCATGCGTATGCTTTTCATTGATTTTCACCTCCTTTTACTGGATATGTGCAAAGCCGCGCTTTATTCGCTTTCGAGCAGGCCCGTGTCGTATTTCTTGACCGAGGCCACGGGGTAGGCGAGAAGTTCCGCAAGCGCTGTTACGACTGCGGACAGAGCGGCGGCTGTCGCCTGGCTGCCGATCTTTGAGAGCGAGACGGTCTTTGTGATCTTCTTGCCGTCGGCTTCGCCCAGTGCGAGAGTGAGGCGGAGCGCCGATGAGATTGCCTTTACCTGTGCCATGTTGTTTCCTCCTTTTTATATGTGATAACTATAATAGTGCTTTGTGGTGGTAATAAATACAAACGTTGCAGCCGGAAAGTTTTGTAAACGAGGGCGGGCTGTGTTATAATGACCGAATCATCATAGAAAGAGGACGGCGCAATGAAAAATAAAATACCGGAGAAATCGGCGATGGGGACGCTGCCTATCCCGAAGCTGATTTTGAGTTTCGCGCTTCCGGCCATCACGGGTATGGTGGCGGGGGCTATATATAATATAGTAGACCGCATTTTTGTGGGGCAGTATGTTGGGACGGTAGGACTTGCGGCCATTACGGTGGCTTTTCCGACAATGATTTTTATGATCGCCTTTGCGATGCTGATTAGCGTCGGCGGCTCGTCGCGCGTGGCCATCTTGTTCGGCGCGGGACGAAAGCGCGCCGCTGAGCAGGCGCTTGGCATCACGTTTACTTTGCTTGCCGGCGCGGGCGTCGTCCTTGCCGTAGTTGGCTGGTTTTTTGCGAAGGAGGCGCTCGTTCTGAGCGGCGGAAGCGGCGAGGTGCTTGCCCTGGCTTTGCCCTATCTTAAAATAATCATGCTCTGCGCGCCGTTTGCGCTTATAGGCTTTGGGGTGAACGCCATCGTGCGCGCCTGCGGCAGCCCGAGGTACGCGATGTGTACGCAGATTCTTGGCGCCGTGATGAATGTCGTGCTGGACGCCGTTTTTATCGTAGGCTTTGATATGGGCGTCGTGGGCGCCGCCATCGGCACTGTTGCGGCACAGGCCGTCTCCGCCGTCTTCGGCCTCGCCTATTTCTGGACGCGGCTTGCCCCTTTGCGCATCCGCGCCTGTTTTCTCGGCCGGCTGCGTCTGGACGTTTTGAAGCGCATCTGCGTCGTCGGCAGCGCGCCGTTTTTTATGCAGATATCGTTTGTGCTTTACATGACTATTTTCAATCAGTTGGTGCTGAAATACGGCGGCGAGCTTGGGCTTTCTGCGATGGGCATTTTTTTCAGCATTGATTCGCTCATTTTTTTGCCGGCGCTTGCCGTGGGCGAGGCGGTGCAGCCTATCATAGGCTACAATTTCGGCGCAGGCTTCCCCAAACGCGTCATTCGTTCCGTTTACTGGGCGGTGGGCATGGCGGTCGGTTTCTACGTTGTGAGCGGCGGGTTTGCGATTATTTTCGCCGAGCAGCTGGTGAGGCTCTTTTCATCTAACAAGGAGCTTATTGCGCTTGGCGTGCCCGGCATGAGGATCGCCTATCTTGGCATCCCGTTCATGGGGGTGACGGTCGTGACAAATTCCGCGCTGCAGGGCGTGGGACGCGGCTTTGCGTCGCTTGCGCTCTCCTTCTGCCGGCATGTCGTCTGTATGTTCGCGCCTCTTTTCATCCTGCCTGAGTTATTCGGTTTCAAAGGGCTTTGGATGGCCTTCGTCGTAGGGGACGCGGGCGGCTGCCTCATCGCGTTTGGCTTTCTTGCGTGGATGCTGCGCTGGCTGCGCAAGCCCCAGACGTCCGCCACATTGTGAGTTTTGCGGGCCTTTATGCCTCCCGCAAGCACCGTATTAGCGTTATAATATTGAAAAATCCTGAAAGGACGTGAGGATATGGTCAACTGTGTCATCACAATAAGCAGGCAGTTTGGAAGCGGCGGACATGAGATCGGCATGAAGCTGGCGGAAAGGCTTGGCGTAAAGTTCTACGACAAGGAGCTGGTGGACATGCTGGCGAAGGACGGCGGATATGACGCCGGATTCATCGAGCAGAACGAGGAAAAATGTTCCCCGCCGATATGCCCTATCATGCCGGGCTTTGCGATGCCCGTTTTCTATCAGGATCTTCCGTCAGACCTCATCTATAAGGGGCAGAGCAAACTCATACGCACGCTCGCCCGCGGCCCGTGCGTCGTCGTCGGGCGCTGCGCCGACTACATCCTTCGCGCGATGGACCCGATAAACTGCTTCATCCACGCAAGCCTCGACGTTCGCGTCGCCCGCAAAATGTCGATGGTGCCGGAGGGGCTCGATTTCACAAAAGAAGAGATAAAAAAGCGCGTCATGGACGTGGATAAAAAACGCGCGAAATACCACGAATTCTACACGGACCGCAAATGGGGCCAGGTGGAAGATTTCGACCTCTGCATCTGTACCGACAAGATCGGAGTGGACGGCGCCGTCTCGGTTATCGAAACATTCGTAAAAAATAAAGCGTAGGGACGCCCCTCGCAAAAACAATAACAAGCCGCCGCATCTCACCCGCGAACCTCGCGCCGTGCGGCGGCTTGTCTTTGTCTGCGCGAGGAGGCCCGCGCTTTATTTGTATTTTTGTCCCCTCGTCAGCACATTACAAGAGAGGAGGGGATGACTGTGAGCGATATGCAAACTTCAAACAACAACAAAAAAAGCTGGCGGGCGATGGTGGCGATGGATTTTTTCTCGCTGCCCGGGCTTTCCGTCTATGAAAAAATCGTCTACACGCTGCTTTGCGGCTTTGCGGACAGGGCAGGGGAATGTTTTCCCTGCGCGCAGAGGGTCGCCGCTATGGCCGGATGCAGCACGCGGCAGGTTCAGCGCGCCACCGCGTCGCTTGAAGCGCGCGGGCTCATCGTAAAACGCCCTCGTTTTAACGAAAAGGGCGAACAAATGAGCAATCTCTATCTGATAAAAGCTGACTTTAAAAATATAGCGGAGCAATCTGTGGACGCCCGTGGCCTCTGCGCTTGCGACGCGGCGCGCGGCAAAGCGGCGGCGCGTGCTGGCGAAAAAATTTTGCGTCCCGCCGCGACTGAGCGTCGCAACGCCCCTGACGGCGCGTCGTACAAACAGTCCCAGCCCAACATAAAATCAAAAGAATCAGATACTTCGTATCTGGAGGCGCGCTGCGCCCCCGATGACGGGACGCCACCTTGCCTTGACGGAGTGCCCGCCGCGATGCGCGCCACGGCGGAGTTTTTCATGCTCAAAACGGGACGCAGCGAACTCTCCGAGGAGAAGAGGGCAGCTTTTGCCGAGATCGAAAAAAGCCACCTGCCTGCGCGTGTGCAGCGCGAGATACAGACTGCCGCTTCGCGTTTTGAAAAAAACGGACGCGCGCTTTCAACGCTTGGCTTTTGCTACGTCGCGGCGGCGCTGCGCGGGCAGAAAAGCCGCACTTCCCGCGAACTGCACACGCGGCACGCAGATGCGGCAAGCGACTACGCGCGCGAGCTGAGCCGCTGGGAGGCGGCTTCGATGGCGCGGCTGACGGGATGCTCTTCGGAGGCCTGCGATGTATTCTGACGAGGCTCAGGTCTTTGCGTGGCTTTCGGCGCGTTTTCTCTGCACGCAGAGGCCTCGTATATACGGCGCGCCCGCGGCCTTCCTAGAGGCGAAAAACTATGAGGGCTGCGAGGCGCGCTGCCCAGGCGCAGAGCTCTGCCGCTACCACGGCTATAGGCCGAAAGTTTTTCAGGAGGGAGAGGGCTTCGTCGTGCGCTACATACAATGCGCGCGTTTTGACGAAAAGAGGCGCGAGGCCGGCCCTACGGGTTTTCCCGTGCCGCCCAGATACTCACGCTGCCTCTTTGCCTCCTTTGAGACAAACGGCGACAAACTGCTGCTTACGGCGCGAAATCTCGCCTCCGGGTGCGCCGCGCGCGGCTTTTCAATGCTGCTGCTTGGGCCCTCAGGCTCCGGCAAAACGCACCTTGCCTGCGCTATGGCGGCTGAGGCCGCCTCTCGCGGGGCGAGCGTGCTCTTTGTGACGCTTGCGGACTATTTTGAGGCGCTGAAATCAAACATCGGCGGCCTCTCCGACGCGGAAAGAGCGATGCGCTGCGCCGGCTTTGCCATAATAGACGACGCGGGCGCGCTGCGCTGTACGGAGTGGTGCTCGCAGAAATTTTTTTCCGCCATAGACAGCCGCTACCGCGCGGGCCTTCCCACCGCCGTCACCTCCGACGCAGCGGACGCCGCCGCCTTCGCCGAATGCGCCGGCCCAAGAGGAGCCATGATCCTAAGCCGCCTCTGCGACAAATCCAGCAGTCGCTGGATAAACCTAAAAGGAGCGCAGGACCGCAGAAGAGAACTCCCACAGCAGCAAAAACTGCTGGAAAGCGGAAACGAAGCGTGAAAGACAAGGAGGGCGCGATATAGGGGCGTCCTCCTTTATTTGCGTGCTGGATTGAAAATTGACTGTTCTGTTGTTTATCGTTGTGCCCTGGCCTTTTGCTCTTGCCCCTTCTTTTTACTTCAGTTTTTCCTCCCGTTTCCTTCCCTTCTACGACTTCTGGAACTCGGCGTAGTATTCGTCCAGGATTTTTACCAGACTTTTGCCTATTTCGCGGTAGGCGTGGTCGGGGAGGTTGGCGAGGCTTATGCGTACAGACCAATCGGGGGCGTCGAAGCCTCCGCCGGGGAGCAGTACGATGTTCGGGTCGGCGGCCAGGCGGAAGAGGATGTCAAGCGGCTCGTAGCTTTTTTTCAGCCACTGGGCGAAGGCCTCTCCGTAGCGTTCCTTGGCCCAAAGAGCCACGTCAAGCAGTTGATAGTAGGCTGTGCTGTCGGGCGACAGAGGCAGCGGCCACTTGAGGTTGCCCCAGAAGTTCTGGTAGCGGCGGCGGACTATCGTCCTCGTCAGCGTCTTGTAGGCGTTTGTCTTGTCGTTCAGCGTGTAGAGCGCAAAAAGCGCCATTTGTATCTGCTGCGGCACGCCGAGGCCCGCCGTGTGGTTGAGCGCGATGTCGCGGCTGTCGGCCACCATGCGGTCGATGAAGGTTATCTCTTCCGGGTGCAGCTCCATTGCGGCGTAGAGTTTTCCGACCTCCGCTCTTTCCTCAGGCGGCATCGCCCGCAGCGTGTCGTCAAAGATGTTTTTGCGGTGAACGCCCACGACGCCGAGCCGCCATCCGGTGCAGCCGAAATATTTCGAGAAGGAGTAGCTGCATACTGTGCTGTAGGGGATGGTGTCAAAAAGAGAATGATAGTCGTCGGCGAAGGTGGCGTATACGTCGTCACAGACGATCATCAGGTGCGGATTTTTCGTTTCGATTATTTTTTTGATTTTGGCGGCCGTCTCTTGCGAAATTTCGACGGAGCCGGGGTTGCTCGGGTTGACGATGAAGAATATCTTTACCTTCGGGTCGGCCAGCTTTTCAAGCTCTTTGTCGGAATACTGCCATGTATGGCGCTCGTCGCCGTTTATTATCTGCGTCTCGTCGGCGTAGACCTGCACTGTGTTGAAGGCGTACCACGGCAGTTCCGGTATCTCTATATACGGGGTGAAGATGGGCGTGCCAAGCGCTATCGTGTCTCCCTGCTTTACGAGGCGGTTGTTGACGAGCGTCTTGAAGATGTAGACCATAGCCGCGGTCGCGCCCTCCGTTGCAAAGAGGTCGAAATCCTGATTGAGCGGGTTGCCGTGGGCCAGCTCCTGTATGACGTAGTCGCGCACGACCGCCTCACAGTGGCGCTGCATCCTGTCCGGCGTCGGATAGTGGTCGCCAAGGATGCCGTCGCACAGCTCGTAGGCCCACGCGTCCGGCTCAAAGCCTAGCATGTTGGTTCCGTACTGGAACGAGCGGCGCAGACAGTCGGCGCCGGGCAGCATTGCGTTTACCTCAAGCCAGTTGAGCAGACGCTCGCCCATGCCGGCCTGGTTCGGTATGCCGGTGAGTATGCCGTCGTCCCAGACGCGGCGGCACTCCGAGATGGCAAAGCGCCCCAGCGTGAAGAAGGCTTCGCGCGGCTCCGGCGCAAGCCAGTTCGGGTTGCCGCGCCCGGCGTTCAGCATCGCGGAGGAGGTGGCCTCCGCGTGTTTTGCGGCCATTTGTATGAGGACGTTCTTAAGCTCGAAGGGGCTCAGCTTTTGATAGGCTATCTGCTGCTCCCTCGACGGTATCTTTGATGATGGCTCGTTCATTTTTTATAGCCCCTCTTTCATCTGATATAAGCTAAGTATATGCGGCGCGCTGCGGCGCTCATGGGTAGGAGCCGCCTAAATCGTTAGGGGGAAATACGCAAAGAGGGAAAGACGCGCGCGCCGCCCCTTTTGTGACGGACCTCCCACGCCCGCGCCTCTAATAAATTTTTGTCTATTGACAAAAGTAATTTGAGGGATAATATAGGAACAACAAAAATCATATATGATTTTGAGCAAATAATGTACCATTGCGCGAGGGGTTTGTGGGGAGAGCATGATTTTTAAGATTATCGTGAAAGGAGCGATGGGGAGGAGAGTAGTTCGCGGTAAAGCGGCAGCCGCGGTTTCATTTGCGGCGCGCGGCGTTTTTTTGGGGTCGTAGGCGGTTAAGGAAGCAAGATATATAAGAATAATTTATCTGGAGGCTGAAACAATGTTGAATGCAAGTCCAATAATTATTAGCTGCGTTGTGTTATATCTGGTAGTCGTCATTTTTGTCGGCTTTTACCTTACTAAGAAAAAAGTAAAGAACTCGGACGACTTCGCGGTCGCAAACAGAAGCCTGCCTGCGGTGGTGCTAATCGGCACGCTGCTTGCCACATGGTGCGGCGCGGGCGGCATTACCGGCTCCGCAAACCTGATTTGGAAGAACGGCCCGCTTTTTGGCGTGCTTATCTTTATGGGCGCGCCTATAGGGATGATTTTGCTCTACATGGTGGCGGGACGGGTTCGTCAGGCGACCACGTACACCATTCCCGAACTTTTTGAGATACGCTACGGCACGCCCGCGCGCATCATCGCCACGCTCTGCATCGTGCTGGGCTACGTCGGCATTCTTTCTTCACAGTTCAAAGCGGCGGGGAGCCTTATAAATCTCACCACGGGCATGGAGCTGCAAACTGCGATAATAATTTCCGGCATCCTGATGCTGGTTCTGGCAGTAACGGGCGGCATGTTCAGCGTCGCCTACACGGACGCTATCGGCGCCTTCCTTTTTGTCGGCGGCTTTCTCATCGCCATCCCAGTGCTTCTTGGGCAGATAGACGGCGGGCTGTTCGGCATGCTGAAGAATCTTCCTGAGGGTAAGAACAGCTTTATTGGCAATCTTAGTCTGATGCAGGCTTTGGGCTATATCTTCCCGATATTCTTCCTGATACTGGGCGACCAGAATATGATCCAGCGAATCGGCGCGGCGAAGGACGTAAAAACCGCAAAGCAGTCCGGCCTGTGGCTGGTATTTGCCGAGATACTCGTCTGCGGCCTCATTATCCTCATGACGACGACCGGCATTTTTCTGCTCCCGCAGATGGAGAGGCCCGACACGGTCATCTTCCAGCTCGCCATCGACTTCCTGCCGCCGCTTCTTGGAGGCATCCTCATGGCGGCCTGCATGTCCTTCATCGTAACCACCGGCGACTCGTATGTGCTGACCATATCTTCAAACATCACCTACGACATCTGGAACCGCTTCATCCGTAAAGAGGCCACGGACAAGGAAAAACTGGCGTTCCTTAGAATCTCTGCGGTTGGCGTCGCCGTGCTGGCCTACCTCATGGGGCGTTTCTTCCCCGACATCCTCTCCATCCAGATGTACGCCTACTCTATGTACGGCGCCTCCGTCACGCCCGCGCTGCTTTGTGCGCTCTTCTCAAAACGCGTGACGAAGATGGGCGGCCTCTGCGGCATAATCGCCGGAGGCTTGGGCACGATAATCTGGGAGATAGTGCTTCAGTCTCCGTTTGGAATAAAAAGCGCCATATTGACCGTTCCGCTTTCATTCGCGGTCATCTACATAGTATCCGCTTTAACGCAGAAAGACGGCGTCGTCCCGCTTGAAAAAATATACGGCGGCAAAGCGGCTTAAGCCGTACAAAACAAAAAACGGAGGCGCTCTTAGATGAAAGAGACAGTGCTTGATAGATTTCTCAAATATGTAAAGATAGACACAGAGGCGGCATACGCGCAGGCGAATGTCCCCAGCACCGAAAAGCAGAAGGACTTGGCCGTCGTGCTTGCCAGCGAATTAAAGGAATTGGGCGCAAGCGAGACCTTTATATCCGACTCCGGCTGCCTGTACGCAACGATCCCCGCAAACTGCGAGGGCGCGCCCTCAATAGGTTTCAGCGCCCACCTTGACACCACTCCAGAGTTCTGCGGAAAAGAGGTCAAGCCGCGCATCGTTGAAAACTATGACGGCGGCGACATCGTACTCAACAAAGACAAAAACATCGTCATGGAAAGCGCAAGATTTCCGTTTTTGTCGGACTATATCGGTCAGGACCTCGTAGTGACGGACGGCACGACGCTGCTTGGCTCGGACGACAAGGCCGGCATCGCCGAAATAATGGGGATGGTGCAGTATTTCTACGATAATCCGAATGCGCGGCACGGAGAGCTGCAATTTTTCTTCCCTAGCGACGAAGAGATAGGCTGCCTCGGCGCGAAGACGCTCGACAAGAGGCACTTTTGCCCGCAGTTCGCCTACACCGTGGACGGCGGCCCGCTGGGCGAGGTGACCTACGAGACCTTCAACGCGGCGGAGGCCAAAGTCTCATTCACCGGCGTCAACATCCATCCCGGCCTCGCAAAGAACCAGATGAAAAACTCGATACTGGTAGCCAATGAATACCTCAACATGCTGCCCACCTGCGAAAGTCCGGCGCATACGGAAAAATACGAGGGCTACTATCACGTGCTTGATTTTTGCGGCGAAGTGGAACAGACGACGCTCAAATTCTACATCAGAGACCACGACGGCGAAAATTTCAAGCGGCGCAAAGAAAGAATGCAAGAGATAGGCGATTACCTCAATAAAGTATACGGCGACGGCGCGGTGACGGTAAAAGTGACCGACACCTACAGAAATATAAGCGAAGCCATCTCAGACCACTTTGAGATAGTAGAGGCTGTCAACGAGGCGATGCGCGCAGTCGGAGTAGAGCCGTACTACACTCCCATGAGGGGCGGCACAGACGGCACGATCCTCTGCTTTGAAGGCATACCGTGCCCCAACATCTGCATCGGCGGCCATAACTACCACGGGAAATTTGAATTTGTCCCGGTGCAGTCAATGGAAAAAATCTCGGCGGCGCTCACAGGCATCGTCAAACATTTCGCAAAATGAGAACCGGCGTAAACCTTTAACGAAGCGCAAACCTAACGCACGCCATGGAACATCCTTGTTTCATGGCGGTTTTCCTTGATTCTTTGATAAGGTATAATCTAAGAGTGGCTTAGGATCTAAAGCTTTAACAACCCATAGACGGAGGTAAAATCATGCACAACGCTTCCTTGGCGGACCAGGCCGCAAACAAGATAAGAATACTTATACAAGAGAACAAGCTGCCCCCCGGCAGACATATCAACATAGATTCCCTCGCGAAAGAGTTCGGCATCAGCTCCACTCCCATACGCGAGGCGCTGAAAAAATTAATAGCGGAGGGCATAGCCGTCTACCGGCCCAAAATCGGCTACTCCGTGCGCAATTTATCGCTCCACGAATACCTCCAGGCCTCCGAAATACTCCAGGTGATGGAGACGCATCTTGTAAAAGAGCTTGCGAAAATACCGTTTGTCGTAGACACCGCCGCCCTTACGGAGATCAACGGCGAACTGAAACAATGTATCCGCAAAGACGACTGTGACCTCATCGGCCGCGTAAACGACCGGTTCCATAAAAAACTATATGAAAATTACCCAAATCATCTAATGGTGACGCGCCTTTTTGACCTGTGGAACGAAATGTGCATGCAGCGCAACCTCATGTATCAAAACAGAGTCTTCACCAACAGAATGGTTCAGGAGCACGAGGCAATCATAAACGCAATCTCCGCGGGCGACCCGAAAGCGGCCGAAGAGGCCGTGACCACCCACTACCAAAGCGGCCGAGAAAGCGCCATAATGTACTTCCCCGTAGGAGTAAACGAGTGACAGAGGCCGCGGCCTTATATTTTGAGCCGACGGCTGAGGAGCTGGAACACCTGCGCCGCAGCGACATAAAGATGGACTCCGCCATCGACGCGCTCGGGCCCTTGCGCCGCCGCGCCGAACCAGACCTATTTGCGGCGCTCGTAAATCACATAACCGCGCAGCAAATCTCAAACGCCGCGCATAAAAGCGTCTGGACGCGCCTTTGCTCTGGGCTAGGCGACGTGACGCCTGCTGCGGTGCTCGCGGCAAAAGAGGAGGCGCTTTGCGAATATGGCCTCTCGCGGCGCAAAGCATCCTACATCACTGCGCTTGCTGAAAGCGTGACAAACGGCGCGCTTGCGCTGGACGACGTCTTGCGCATGGAAGATGCGGAGGCGGCAGCCGCGCTGATGCGCCAGCCCGGAATAGGGCTGTGGACGGCGGAGATGGCGCTCATCTTCTGTATGAGGCGGCGAGACGTCCTGAGCTTCGGCGACTTCGGCATCCGCAAAGGCATGACCGTAGTCTACGGGCTCACGGAGCTTCCGCGCAGCCTCTTTGACGAATACAGAAAGAAAATATCCCCAGCCGGCAGCGCCGCCAGCCTATATTTCTGGGAGGCCGCCGCAAACCAAAGCAAACTCAAAAGCTAAAACGAAAAGCATCGACGTCCCATCATGTTAATTGGGCGCGGAAAGCCAATAACTTGGCCGAGATGGGCATTTCACAAAAGAGGCTGGAGGCTCTAAGCGGGGTCAAACAGCCTGTCATCACGCGGATGGAAAAAGGATATACCAGCCCGCAGCTTGACACAGTGCTTAAGGTCTTAGCGCCGTTGGGCAAGACGCTCTATATAGGAGACATCCGCAGGTAAGATCTTCTTACCGGAACACCAGCGCTTCATAGCGTAGTTTTAGAGTGTAACGCACATACGGGAAGTTTAACGCTTGCCATTCTTGCATATAAACAATGTCGCCTTAAAAACATAAAACGAGGACGTATTTCTACGCCCTCGTTTTATGCTACACCAAAAACTCGTTATTTATTAGCCACCGTACACATATTATTAGCCGTTGCTATGCCTAAAATAGCTATCAGGCGATCGGCCACATAATCTCTGTCGTAATAGGGGGCATGATACAGCGATGTCGTACTATTTTGCTCGCTGGCTGAGACATTGATCACCACCGGCATATCTTGATCCTGCCATGCGGCGGTATCAGTCCTGGGACGGCCGATGTATTTAGCTTGCCCTGTGCTCGTTGGAGTCTTCATAATAATGTTAGCTCCTGGGTTGATATCAGAAGCGTCCTCTCCCCAAGGATGATTCCTGCCTTGGCTAGAATTTAGAAGTTCATCGACAAGCGGGGCTAAACCGGCTGACATACTCGTTGACAGTGTGATGTTGCCGTTTCCTTTACCGAACGTAGAGTCTGTATGGAATACCGCCTTGACTTTCTCCCTGCCGTTGGCCGCAAACCACGCAGCTGCTGTTTTCCCGCCATTCATGCCTGATTCTTCTGCTCCGTCGAGAATAAAGACCAAGCTGCGCTTGGGTTTATTTCCTGCCGCCGCCATCATTGCTGCGTAGCGGGCGGCAATCATGTTCGCCGTACTGCCGGCTCCGTTATCCGCCGCACCTGCCGTCATATACGGCCCTACGAAGCCGCAGTGGTCGAAATGACTCATATAGATTACATACTCGTCGGGGAACTCGCTTCCTCTGACTACTCCAACAACGTTCATCCCTTTAGCGTCTACGCTGCTCTGCGCTTCAGTAGAAATTTCAATTTCGATTCGATCATCAAAATTAAAGGAGTTTGTTGCGATAGATGCGTCATAATTCTTGTCATACGGGCCATTTACGGCTCCTACTTCGCTATTGGGGCCTTTAAAAAGGTCTGCCGTCGCCTGGTAAAGGAACTGTGGGTAATCCGGCACATTTCCTCTTCCATCACCAAAATTTTTCATTGGAATGGCACGTACAGGGCCGTTGCCGCCCTTAGCGGGACTCTTAACCGTTTTCGCGCGGGCGATGAGGTCTGTAAGAGTGTGCTTTGTGCCTCCTGATTCGGCCTCAAGCTCAAGCTGTTTTGCAAAAAGGTCGTTTAATAATCTGCTGTCGCCCGTACCGTTGGTGTATGTGGTTTCACTCAAAGTACCGTCTTTTGTATTGCGGCCAATGCTGCCAACCAAGACTATTTGGAACGCGTTCTTGCCTACCGGCGGCTGATAGCGGATGTTGGGGTTGGCAACCATCAGATTGTACAGTGCCCCCGCAGCTCCCCTTTGTCTTGCAACTCCAATTTTGAGATAATGCTCGTCGTGGCGTATCCAATCGTTGCCCACGGTGTATTGATAATCCTTGGGTTCAAGTTCGCCGCCTAAAATCGGCGTTGGCCGGTAATCCACATTACTCAAAGAGTTGGGCGTACCGTTTCTAAAAATTGCAACGCGGTCGGCAACGTCCAGTGGCGTTTTCGTCGGAGCGTCCTTCGCGAGGTCTGCCCCTGAAGCCCATGTCAGTCCTACATATTCGTTGAAGTCGTTGCGATATACAGTCGCCGCATTGACATGCTTGAACTCGTTGTTTGCATAAACATTAGCACCGGTGGCGTCGATACCATAGCCCAAGAAAGTCAGCTTACTTTTGACCGTTCCAGTATTGGTGCCGTGAGCAGACATAATGTCCTTGATAAACTTATCATCAATATAGTCGCCGTTGGCGGTGGATTTCCACACTTTGCCGTCGACTAAAATTTTGACAACAGGTGATTTGTTGATGGGCATACTATAAGAAAGGTTGAAGTCCTGGAAGTAACTGCCGTCAAGCGGCTCAAGCCCCCATGCTTTAAAGTTTGCCGCGGCCCACATTGCTGCTTTTGTATAACCGGTGTCACCGGTCATTCTGCCTCTAAATTCCGTAGAAACTATCTGATTCAAGAGAAGGGTTCCTTGATTTATCCAAGCCGATTTTTCCGCGGCAGTCCAATTTGCTGGATCTTTTGGAAGCACGGCCCCATCTGCATTCACTACATTATCTGTGGAACTGCTCCCTCCACAACCGCCGCTCGCCGCGACCAGCGCACCCATTAGCACCACAAAAACGATTTGCCTTAACCACTTGCCCATCCTAGCGTTCATCTCCTTAAAAATTTAGCCTTGCAGTTTCATTTTCAAGTCTCAAAAGCTCTCAAAAATGTGAACTCAAACTTAGGGGTGGAAATAATATGATAATTTGATGCAAATACTTATGATCAATATTTGTGCCCTTTACTCTTAACCGCCCCTTTTAGTTAATATAGAAGCGAGTTTTTTTATATTCTGACAAATATAAAATACTAAGTATACATTCTACTATTAGATTGATGAATTGTAAATATATCGTGGGATGAAAATTTATCTTTTTTCTCTATTTCTTTTATGTTTGATATTTATCTTTACATTTGTTTATATCGTGTGATGCGGCGCAGTGATAGGAGGCGGTATCTTTTGCCGTCGGCGCGTTCGGCTTCGTTGTTTGTTCCACTTCGTGGCGTTGCAGGCTGTGTTTTTTATGCAGACGACGGGGCCGTCGGCGTTGTGGGCGTTGTGGGGGTCGCGGCTCGGCAGCCCTTACGAAGGTCAATGGCTGTCTGAAACAATGAGGGTGGCTGCGCTGGAACACCTGCGGCGCAGCGACGCAAAGACGGCCTCCGCCATCGACGCGCTCGGGCCGCTACTAAAGCAAACTCAAAAGCTAAAACCGAAAACAACGGCTGGTCTTAGTCGCTTAATTTCTTTCTCTTATCGCCTTGTAGTATCCTGTGATCACCTTTTGGTCTCTCATGTAGGCTATTACCTTTTCTTTTGCGATGCGGTCAAGCTCTTTCAGCATTGCCACAATTTCCGCATCAAGCGGGTCGGCGAAAGCAACGGCCGCATCCGCCTTGATTGCGGGCGCTCGTGTCTCTTCTGCCGCGCGTTGTGCGCCGATTTCTTCGTAGGCAAGTTCGACCGCGGAGCATTTGAGCGCCGAGGCTATATTTTTTAAGACGGCAAACGACATTTCGTTGGTGCCGTTCTCATATTGGCACATAGTATTAGCCTTTACGTTTATGAGCCGTGCCAGCTCTCTTTGTGTCAGCCCGAGTCTCTTCCTTCTTGCGCGTATCTCTTCTCCAAGCATCGCTATAGCTCCTTAATTCACTGCGGACCAGTGGTCTAAACACTACATTAATATCATGAAGAAAGAATTTTATAATTGACATATCTTGCTTTAAGAATATACTTTATCTTGTTGCAAGATTTATTTTGTTCTTGAAGAAGGTGATATGTACTTGTGAACAGGAGAGAGCTTCGCTTTATGCGTTTTAAGGAGAAAATGACGCAGAGTCAGATGGCTGAAATGCTTCAGATATCGGCGGAGAGGTATTCCCGAATAGAAAGGGGGCTCAGTTTCCCAGACGAGAGGATATGCCGCGCGCTTGCCCAGTTCTTCGGGTTGGAAGGACAAGAAGGCGAATGGCTGAAATAAATTTTGTAAAAAGCTCCATGATGTTTTCCGCCGACAGAAATTAATTTACGAAACAGGAATGGCTACGAATTTCTTGCAGCATAAATTTTGATTTTTATCTTACGGGAGGCTTAACAATGAAGAAAAGTATCTTTGCGGTTTTGTTCCTTACACTCATCACATTTATCATTTCATCATCGGCTATGGCGGCCACCTCTTTTGTAACTATCGGCACGGGCAGCACTGGCGGCACCTATTATCCGGTGGGTGCCGGCCTTGCAAAAATCTGGACGAAATACGTGCCGGAGTTAAAAGCCGACGCGCAGTCAACGGGCGGCACCGTCCACAACATACAGTTGATGGAGAAAAAAGAGATCCAGGCTGCTACGATGGACAACAATTATTACAACGCCTATAACGGCCTTCTCAAATATAAGGGACAGAACCATAAGTATCTGCGCGGTATGCTTCCGCTCTATCCCGAACCTGTGCAGATAATGGTGGCGAAGGGCAGCGGCATCAAAAGTCTGAAGGATTTCAAGGGAAAGCGCGTCTCAATAGGCGCCGTGGCGAGCGGTACGGAGCTGAGCGCACGCGAGCTGCTGAAGGCGGCTGGACTTGACCCGGACAAGGACATCAAGGGGGAGAACCTTGGCGTCGGAGATACGGGCGGAGCCTTCGCGGATAAACACATAGACGCGGCGATAATGCTTGGCGCGCTTGGCATGGGCGGCGTCGTTGAGCCTTCGACGCTGGGGCTGGTGGAGTTCATCGATATTTCCGACGACATCATCAATAAAGTTCTCAAACAGTCTCCGTACTGGTTCAAGTTCACCATTCCGGCAAACAGCTATAAGGGACAGCCGAAGGCCGTGAAGACTTACGCCGGGCCGAACATTATAACGGTGACGGCCGACCTTCCCGAAAAAACTGTCTATCAGATGACGAAGACGGCGTTTGAGAATAAAAAGGATCTTGTCGCGATCTCCGCAAACATGCAGAACATGACGCCTGAGGGCGCGAAGAACATAATGATCCCGCTGCATCCAGGCGCTGTGAAGTATTACAAAGAAATCGGAGTCATTAAATAATTATTTCACAGCCTCTTGTTCGATAGGAACAGAGCAAATCTCTGTTCCTATTATTTTTATACCTTTTTTCAAGGAGATGATAGGTTTGGCTCCTGTATTCCGCCCTACATGGGTAGAGATAAATTTAAACACAATTAAGGAAAATTATAAAAATATCAAAAAATATGTCAAAGAGACTGAGATGATCGCCGTCGTCAAGGCGAACGCCTACGGCATGGGGCTTGTCCCGACCGTTCACGCGTTAAGCGACGCTGGATGCCGGCGCTTTGCAGTAGCTACGCCGGACGAGGCGCTAGAGCTGCGCGCGGCAGGTTTTGAGGGCGGCGTTCTGGTCATCGGCCCCGCTATTGAAAGCTGTGCGCCGCTTTATGTGAAGCACGGCATAGAAACGGTCTGCGCGGATGAAAAATTTCTTGCGGCTCTTGATGAGTGCGGCAAAGCACAGGGGCGCCGCGCTATGGTGCATTACAAGATTGAGACGGGGCTTGGCAGAAGCGGCTTTGCGCCGGACTATTTTATCTCGCGCGCCAGCCGCTTTTACTCAATGGAGGGCGTCGAGCCGGTCGGCATACTGAGCCATTTTGCCGTTGCGGACGAGGGAAAGAACGAATTTACGCGGATGCAGTTTCGTCTTTTTAAGAAAACGCTTGACGAGCTTGGGGCGCAGGGTATTGACGTGGGCGTGCGGCATATCTGCAACAGTGCGGCTACGCTGCTCTATCCCGAAATGCACCTTGACGCCGTCCGTGTGGGAAAGATTTTGTATGGCTTCTGTCCCAAAGAGGTGGCGCGGCCCGTGGAGCTCAACTGCGCTTTTAAAGTGCGCACTGAGATAACCTCCATTCGGCGCGCCTCTGTCGGTGAATCTTTCGGCTACGGACTGCGCTACGTCTGTCGCGACGACGATCTTATCGCAGTGGCCCCCATCGGATATGCGGACGGCTACAGCCGTATGTACATGGGAAAGACCTGCGCTCTGGTGCGCGGACGGCGCGTTCCAGTCGTTGGAAGCATCTGCTGCGACCAGATTTTCTTGAGGATAACAGATGTCCCAGACGCACAGCCGGGCGACGAGGTGGTGCTTGCCGGCGTTCAGAACGATGAAGAAATATTGACGGATGAGCTTGGGCGGTCGATAGGTACGAGCGCCTGCGAAGCATTCAGCCTATTCCGTGGGCGCATCCCGAGGATCTATATCGGAGAGGATAAGGAGAAGAAAAATGGCGGAGTTGAATAAAAAGACTGATTTGCTGGACGAACTTACCAGCGACGACGAGGAGATAACAAATCTTATTGAAAAGTATGACGCGGAGAGCCGTTACAGGATACTGTCAGGGCTGTCCGGAAAGTTTATAAGCCTATGGCTTGCCTCTATGTCGGTTTTTCATCTGGCGACGGCTGGGCTTGTCACGATGCCGCTTGCCATTCAGCGCGCGATACATCTCACCTTTGCCATAGTCGCCGTTTTTATACTCTATCCCGCGACGCGCAAAGGCTCTAAGAACAAAACTCCGTGGTACGACTGGCTTCTTGCCGGGGCGGGTTTTGTCGTCACAGGCTATATCGTCGTATTCTTCAACGACATAGCGCGGCGCGGAGCGGCTCCCACCAACGCCGAGATATATCTTGGCGTTGCCGCTGTGGCGCTTCTTGTGGAAGCGGGACGGCGCATCGTGGGCAACGTGCTGCCATGTCTGAGTATGCTCTTTCTGTCATACTGTTACTTTGGCAACTACGTTCCCGGTATATTCCAGATACGCGGATATTCTTTGAGCAGGATAGTACAGCACATGTACCTGACGCCGGAGGGGATATTCGGCCTTGCGCTTGGAGTCTCCGCTACCTTTGTCGTGGTCTTCATTATCTTCGGGGCATTTCTTTCGCAGAGCGGCGGCGCGCGTTTCTTCAATGAACTTGCGCTCGCAGTAGCAGGAAGCCGCCCCGGCGGCCCGGCTAAGGTGGCGGTCGTAGCTTCCGGTCTGCTTGGCACGATAAGCGGTTCCTCTGTCGCAAACGTCGCAACGACGGGCGCCTTTACGATACCGCTCATGAAGCGCGTCGGTTATCCGCCGTACTACGCAGGCGCCGTCGAAGCCTGCGCCTCAACAGGCGGCCAGCTCATGCCGCCCATTATGGGAGCTGGCGCTTTTATCATGAGCGAGTTTCTCGGCATCCCGTATTTGACGATAGCGGGCGCCGCCGTCATCCCCGCGCTGCTTTATTACACCGCGATATTCACAAACGTCCACATCAGGGCTAGAAAAAGCGGGCTTATGGGGCTGCCGAAGGATCAGCTTCCTGTGCTGGGCGAGGTAATGAGGACGGACGGCCATCTTATCATCCCAGTCATAGTCATCATAGCGACGCTGCTTTTGAAGTACACGCCTCTGCGCGCCGGCTTTATCGGAGTTGTTTCCGTCATTGTGGTTAGCTCCATGAGGAAAAACACGAGGATGAACGCCGCCGCCATCTTCAAGGCGCTTGAAGACGGAGCGCGCGGAGCGCTTGGCGTGGCGCTTGCCTGCGCTCTCGTCGGCTTCATCGTAGGCACTTCGTCGCTTACGTCGCTTGGTCTTACCATTTCCAACAACATCATCGAGATAGCGGGCGGAAACCTTCTGCTCACTTTGGTAATGGCGATGTGCGCCTGTCTCATCCTGGGCATGGGGCTGCCGACGACGGCGAACTACATCGTATGCAGCACGATAATAGCGCCGGCGCTTATAGGCATGAAGGTGCTGCCGCTTGCCGCCCATATTTTTGTCTTTTACTTTGGGATCATGGCGGACATAACGCCGCCAGTCTGCCTTGCCGCCTTTACAGGCGCGGGCATAGCAGGAGCAAGTCCGGCAAAGACGGGGCTTACCGCGACGCGCATCGCTATAGCGAGCTTCATGCTGCCGTACTGCTTCGTTTATAATCCCATGCTGCTTTTGCAGAACATCGTTTGGTGGGAGCTTGCGGTGCTGGTGGTTTCCGCGCTGCTTGGAGTGATGATGTTTGCGGGTGCGTGCGAGGGCTGGTTCTTCCGCGACCTTTCTCTGCCGGAACGGTTTGTCACCGGAGCCGCCGCGCTTGCCGCTATACATCACGATATCACCATAAGCCTATGTTCCATCGCGGTGCTTGTTGCGGCGGGGTTCTATTTCAGAAAGGGAGCAAAGGGCGGGCAACCCGCAGCGGGCGAAGCCTAAGGCGAATGTCCGGGTTTTTTCATAATAACATCGGCGCGGCAGACCCCAAGGGGACGGCCGCGCCGATGTTATTATGATTCCTGTCGGATAAGAGTTGTTTTTTATCGCTTTCTTTTATGTATGTCTTAGCATTTTCTGCGCATCAGAGCAAATGATGCCAGGAAAAGCAGCGCAAGCGCGGGAATGCCGGCGTTGCAGCCGGAGCTGCCGGCAGTAGGGGGAGTTACCGTTATTGGCGCGGTGAAGGTCACCTCAAGCGCGTCCCCGGAAATCGGTTCAAAGCTGCCGGCGGCCGCCTTTTCAAAGTCTGTCGCCTTGAGTTTCAGTCTTAGGGTAAGCTGCGAGTTGCCCGCGGTCAGCGCTTTAACTGTGACGTCCGTTGAGGTAATTGCCGCAGAAGCAACGTCGTCCGTTACGTTCGCGCTTGTTATCTCATAATAATTTTCAGGCGAAGCGATATTTGTTCCCGGAAGGAGTTTGGTCTTCACAACGAAACTTTCCCCGGTTTCCATCGTGATTGCCGTGCCCGCGATGTCGTCACTGAGCGCAGCCGCGACGGTTGTCTGGTTGTAGGCGGTGATGTCAAGAGAGACGACCGCGACAACTTCAGGGTACGCTGTCTTGCCCGTGCCGATGGCGGGCAGCGCCGCATCAGCTAGAAAACCGCAGTTGGTGATTGTGCCGTAGGGGTCATTAATCCCAGCGATGCCTCCCACGCAGCTGTCTGTGGGATTTGCTGTGACGACGCCGCTGTTGGTGCAGTTGTTGATTTCGCCGCCGTTATATGCAGCGATGCCGCCGACGAAGCTATACGTACCATTTGCCGTTACTTTGCCGCTGTTGGCGCAATTGCTGATTGTGGCGCCTGTGTTCCCTGCGATGCCTCCGGCAGTTATGCCGGCGACCGCGCCGCTGTTGGTGCAGTTGCTGATTGTGACGCCGGGGTTCGCCGACCCGGCGATGCCGCCGCTAGAACCGCCTTGTGAGGTCGCCGTAACGTCGCCGTTGTTTGTGCAGCCGGTAACTGTGCCGCTTGCCTGCCCAACGATGCCTCCGCCTTGACTTAAGTCGCCATCGACTGTGATCTTGCCGCTGTTTGTGCAGTTGGTGATCGTGCCGCCGTCGTTAAATCCTGAGATGCCGCCTGCCATGCTATATTGGCCGTTTGGCGTGACCGTACCGCTGCTTGTGCAGTTGGCGACGGTGCCGGAGTTGTAGCCTATTATGCCGCCGGTAAGGACGATGATATTGTTGGCCCCGGCTTTATAAGATTCGTTCGTGACATCGGCGGAGACGGTGAGGTTTTTAACCGTGCCGCCCGAGTCTACGATGCCAAAAAGTGCGGCGGCTGTATAGATTCCATGCTGGTCAGGGAAGGCGGAAACCACGACCGCGTCTTTTGAGTCGACGGTGAAGTTGGTAACTGCGTGTCCTGCGCCGTCAAAGACGCCGGCGTAGGCGCAGTTTGCGGTTGTTGTTGGTTGTTCCGCGCTGAAATCTTCCGAAAGTATCTTTTCGCCTATTGGTTTCCAGTGCGAGCCGCCCATGTCGATGTCTGCCGTTAGCTTTGCGTCAAGCGATACTTCGCCGCTGTTGACTCTGTCTCTGAATGCCGCAAGCTCTTCCGCCGTGGCTATTTTTAAGACCTCTGCCTCTGCCGTCGGCTCCACGCTGGCCGTCTGCGCCCAACCCGCCGTTATCAGCAGCACCGCCGCAATCGCCGCCAGCAGATAAAAGTATCCGCCTTTGATCGTATTTATCATCATTAAGCAATCCTCCAAATATTTATTGACCGACATTAAGTAAGGCCGGTACAACCGCGTCGGTTTCTTATTATATCACCGAGAGGGGCTATCCTTTTTTCAGCGCTTCGCACGCTGCTTCGCCGGTGGTCAAGGCTTTATATCGGGTTGTTCTTTTGTGGCGCTATCTTTTGCCTTTATTTATATTTTGTGATGTCACGCAGCGAGAGGAGGCAGTATCTTTTGCCGTCGGCGCGTTCGGCCATCATTACCGCGCTTATCAGGCCGCTGAAGCCGTCGGGCTCCATTATTTTTTCCACTTCGTGGCTTTGCAGGCCGTGTTCTTTTATGTAGACGGCGGGGCAGTCGGCGCAGGGGGCGTCGCGGCCCAGCAGAGCTTTGTAGCAGAGGTCTTTTTGTTTTAAGTCCTTTGCGAAGCGAAGCAGCGACGGGCAGAAGTAGGTGAGCTGGAAGGTGTCCGCGTCTATCGCGTAGACCCACTGGCGCGTGTTGTTCAAGAGCGAGTTGAATATTTCGGAGCTTTCGCGCTCACGTTCTCTTGCGCGTTCTTTTGCGATGAAGGCGCCGAAGATGTTGCCTATCATCGAGATTGTCTCGCGTTCTTCGTCGGTGGGGGCGGGCCGCCCGTCTGTGACGCATTCGTCCATGCCGATGAAGCCGGTCACTTCGCCGCGTTCCATGAAGGCGCAGGAGATCATCGCCTTTACGCCTTCGCCGTGCAGTTTTGCCGCGCCGTTTTCGTCGAGGATCGCCTCCGGCCGCGGCAGGTAGGCTAGGTCGCTCTGCGCGAAACGCACTTCGGGCATGAGGTACCACGGGATGGCCATGTCCGTGTAGTCGCCGCTTACGGGGGCGATGTCAGCGCGCGTCCATTCCCATGGCATGTTGAGCCTGCCGTTTTCGAGGTCGTATTCTATGATGTAGCACCTGCTGGCGTTGAAGTAGCGCCCCGCTATGCCCATGCAGAGCTGTATGGCCTCCGCCGCGGATTTTGAGGTGTAGAGCATTTTTAATATGTATTCGCAGAGGTTGTCTCTGAATGATTTTGGCTTTGCGGCAAGCTCCGGCAGGTCGAACGCGGTCTTTGGCTGTTTTTTCGCGGCGCTTTTGGCCGCGGCATCGTCGTAGAGCGCGCAGCGGTTTTTGCCGGAAAGTTTTGCCGAATAGAGCGCGGAGTCGGCTTTTTCGTAGAGCGATACGAAGTCGGCCGCGTCGCGTGGGTAGAGGGCGGCGCCTATGCTGCAGGTGACGTGCCATTCCCGCAAGCTTCCGCCCTCAAGCGCGTTCTGCGGCAGCGCGGATAGCAGCTCTTCCGCTTTTTTTATGACTGCTTCTCCGTCGCTTACGTTTTTCATGAGCGCCATAAACTCGTCTCCGCCTATGCGGCCTACGATGTCGCCGCCACGGAAGGTTTTTCTGAGTATGCCGCCAAGTTCGGAGAGCATGATGTCGCCGAAGAGGTGCCCGTAGGTGTCGTTTATTCCTTTGAAGTTGTCTATGTCTATTACAAAGAGAGCGGCGGGGTTTGCGTTTTTGCCTTCGAGGTAGTCCGTTATGAGGCGTTCCGTTGTGCCTTTGTCCTGAAGGCCGGTGAGGTCGTCCGTTTCGGCGCGGAGCATGAGCGCCTGCCGCGCTTTGACGTCTTCGTCTATGTTTTTTACGATGCCGAGTATTCGGACGGGACGTCCGTCCTTATCGCGGATGACGCGCGCGTGGAGGCCGCACCATGTGTAGCCGCCGCAGAGGGGCTTTAGGCGCATCTCCATTTTGCCGTTGTCGGCGGCGCCTGTGAGAAGAGACTCTACGAGCGCGTCAAACTGCGGCCAGTCCTCTTTGTGTATTTTTTGCCCGAGGCCCAAGTTTTTGCGCACGTTCTCGCCGTGGTCTGTTCCGCCGTAGGTTTCGACGTATTTCGGGGAGCAGTAGAGCGTGTCGCGCACGAGGTCCCAGTCGAAGATGTATTCTTCGGTGTTTTCCATGACTATGCGGTGGCGCTCTTCGCTCAGCGCCAGCTCTTCCTGCGTCTGGCGGCTTCGCGTTATGTCGCAGACGATGGAGTAGATGTAGTCTGCGTCTTCCACGCGGACTATGCGGCTTGTCCCGCGCACCCAGATGACGTCGCGGCCGCGGTCTATGCGGTGTTCTATCTCAAAGAAGTCGTGTTCTTTTTGCTGGCGCGCCGCTTCGTCCAGGACCATCTGCCTGTCGTCGGGGTGGATGGTGTTCAAGACTTTTCTGTCGTATTTTTTTGCAAATTCTTCGTCGTCGGCGCAGCCCAGAAGCTCGAGGAAGCCTCGGCTCAAGCTGACGAATTTCGGGTCGTCGCCTACCGTGCAGACGGAGACGCCTCCTGGCACGTTTTCGCTTATCGCCTCAAGCGCCTTTTTGGATCTTTCTATCTCTTTGATGTTGCTGCGGAGTATGGTTATTATCGTCGTCATTAAAATAAGCAGAGCAAGCGCCACTACGCCTGAGACGAAAAGCCCGGCGCGCGTGAATCCGGCAAACCGGAAGGCGAGCGCGTCGTATGGCACGACGGCCATCATGTACCAGTCGTTTATTCCGACGGGCGCGTAGTACATGAGCCTGCGCGAGCCTTTGAAGGTGAATTTGTAGAGGCCGCCGCGGCCTTGCGCCATGTCGCTTTTTATCGCCTCTTTGCTCTTTGAGCGGTCGCTTTCTTCGGCCTCCGTTATGTCAAAGACGTTGGGGTGTTCGTTGTAGGTGCCGGAGGGGCGTTCTGTCGGCGGCTGTATGACGTTGCCGGTTTTGTCCACTATGAAGAAGAAGCCCTGGCGGCCGTAGACGGGCGCGTCGAATATATGGCGCATTCTTTGTTCGCTGTAGGTTTTCGTGAGGACGCCGCGCACTTCGCCGGAGCGGACGATGGGGGCTGCGAAGACGACGGCACGCGCTCCGTCATGGCGCGAGATTTCGACCTGAGATATGGAGCTTTCGCCCGCCTTTGCCTTTTGGAAATATTCGCGGTCCGCAAGCCGCACGAAGCGGCCGTCTGTCGTCTTTGCCTTTCCGTTCATGTCGATGACGGCGAAGGAGGCGCCGTCGCCCGCGTCTTTTTTCAGGACGGAAAGGACTTCGTCCGACCATAGGTCGTCGTACCGGCTTACGAAGTTTGCGGAAAGCTTGACCGCGGAAAGCAGGTCTTTCGTGTGGTGGGCTATGTAGCGCACGCCGGTCTTTGTGAAGCTTTCAAGGGAGGTGCGGGCTTCGTTTTCTATGCTGCTTCGTATGATGAAGACAAACCACGCTGAGGCGGAGATAAATGCGATAAATACGAGCACCGCCGCCGAAACTATTTTTGCGGTGTTTGAAAGCGGTTTCACTGCGCGTCTCCGTCCTTTGCCCCGTCTGCGTCCGCCGCGCGCCTTGTTTCACCGGGGGGCGCCACCTTTTCGTCGGTGCCGACGGCCTTTATGAATTTGCCGTTTATGTCGTAGACGGCGGTGAGCCGGAGCGTCTCCCAGTAGTAGAGGCCGTCGTCATATTTCAGCCGGATGGTGCATGAGGCGGTCTGTGCGCCGTCCGCTATCGCCTTGTGCATCGCGATAAACTGCTCCGCGTCGTCCGGGTGCGTGATGTCCAGGTCGAGCCACGACTCAGGATAGTTCGTCAGCACCTTGGGGTTGTGGAAGCCGGGCTGCATTTTTCCAAATTCGCGCGCAACGCGCTCCTTTGGGAAATACTGCCAGATGTTCATGTTTGTGAGCGTGAAGGCGGCCCGCAGCGTCTCTTCGCTTTCGTAGAGCGCGGTTTCGAGCGCTTTTTGCTCCGTCACGTTTTCTATCGCGGCAAAGAGGACGTATCTGTCCATCGACTTTGCGAGAAGCCGCAGCCTGATGCGCAGCCAGACGTAGCAGCCGCCGGCTTCGTTGCGGCTCCACCGCGCAAGCGCTTCGGTCTCCTCGTCCTCTGTGGCCGCTTTTTCCACCGCGGCGCGGAAAGGCCCTCTGTCATCGCTAAAGAGCAGCGGAGTCACGTCTTTTGAGTATTTTAAAAATTCGTCCCGCGTCATGCCGCCTATGACGTTGAAGAATTTTTCATTGGTTTGCAGCGGCTCTAGTATGCCGTCGTGATATTCAAAGATGGCGGCGGCGTCCATGATGCTGTTGAAGATGAGCGTGTGCTGCGCCTTCGGGTCCCAGAATTTGTTTGCAAGCGGCGCGCCCTTTGATTTTTGCGGCGCGGGATGCTCCTCAGTGGCGCTTTCTGAAAGCAGCGCGCGAAATTCGTCTACCGGCAGCGGCTTTGAATAAAGATAGCCCTGCGCCAAAAGACAGCCGATGCTCTTTAAATAGTCCGCCTGTTCCTGCGTCTCTACGCCCTCGGCAAGCACGGGCAGGTCCAGCCATTTCGTCATTCGCACGACGGAGTTCAGTATGTTTCCGCCGCGCTCCGTGTCGCCGCTGTCCGCTATGAATTTCATGTCGAGCTTCAGCAGATCCACCGGCATGTCCTTCAGCGCGTTAAGCGAGGAGTATCCGCTTCCGAAGTCGTCCATCTCAACTTTGAAGCCGTGCGCCTGTAGCTCCTTCGCTATGCTTATTATCTGCTCCGGGTCCTCCATGTAGGCTGACTCCGTGATTTCAAGCTTCAGCAGCTCGGGGCGCAGCCGATATTTCTGAACGAGCGCGACAAGCGTGGAGACGAGGTTTGTGTTGTAGATGTCTATGCGCGAGAGGTTCAGCGCGACGGGCACGTTCGTATATCCCTCGTCCTCCCATTTGCGCAGCAGGCGGCAGGCGCCCTCGAACATATAGAGGTCAAGCTGCGTTATGAAGCCGTTTTTCTCAAAGAGAGGGATGAAGGCATTGGGCAAGAGGTATCCCTTGCGCGGGTGGAGCCAGCGCACGAGCGCCTCCGCGCCTACTATCGCGCCGGTGGTCAGGTTGTACTGCGGCTGGAGCCACAGCTCGAACTGTCCGTTGTTGAGCGCGGGCCTCATGTCGTTTATTATCTCCTGCTCGTAGAGCAGATGGTCGCGGAAACGGTCGTCGTAGAAGGCGCATATTTTTTCATATCCACCCTTGACCGAACGCTGCGCGATGCCGGCGCGGTCGCACATCAGCTCCACCGGCACCGTTCTGTCGTCTATGACGTAGATGCCGATGTTTGGCACGAACTCGAAATCGTACCCGTAGCGGCTCAGCCCATCTGTCATTTTTTGCGCGAGGTGTTCTGCGTCGAGCAGTTCAAGCGGCACGCAGAGCACGAAATTGTCCGCGTAGAGCCGTCCGCAGAGGCCGCGCCCGCGCAGAGCGTCGTTCGTGTCTTTGCCTATGGCGCGAAGCAGGCCGTTGCCGCCGGCCATGCCGTAGATGTCGTTGAAGACTTTAAAGCGCGCGATGTCCCAGCAGATGATGGCGTACTTGCCCGACGGGTCCGCGTCCAGCATCTCGCGCGTGCGCGCAAAAAAGGTGTGCCTGTTGAAGACCGGCGTCACAGTGTCGTATTCGGCAAGGGCGCGCAGCTCCTCCATCGCGTTTTTGAGCGGCGAGATGTCCGTTATGACGCTGTTTATGCGCACTGCGCCGTCCGTGTCTACAAATTTGCGGCCCGTGTCCTGCACCCAGATGAAGGAGCCGTCCTTTTTGCGCACGCGGTATTGCTCCTGATATTCGCAGCCGCGTTCAAGCGCCGCCCTTATCCGCGAATAAAGCGGCCCCGCCTCGTCCGCCGGGATTAGGCTTGCAAAAAAGCCGTGCGCCTCGCGCGCAAACTCTTCTGCGGAATAGCCAAGCAGCTGGCAAAGGTTGTCGCTCGTATATTTCAGCGTTAGCTTTTCGTCGGCCTCCCTCACGGAGAGGCCCGCCGCCATGCTCTCCGTCATGAGGCGGATGACCTCGCCCTGTTTTTTCACAGCTGTGAGCGTGTCTCTGTATCTGTTGCGGCTTATCGTAAGGCGGATGAAGAAGGCGCCTCCCAGGATCAGGAGGCAAAGAAGCGCCATGGCGCTCTGCCCGGGGTGCGCGTATAAAAATTCTACAGGCGAAAAGCGCGCCTTGTTTACGGTGTTCGCGTTTATTATTTTGGAAAGGTCGTCCTGCGGCAGGCTTTCAAGCGACTTGTTGATGATGGAAAGCAGCGTCGGCCCCGCCTCTTTTGAGACGGCCACGGAGACGTTCTCCGTTATGCCGGCCATGTTTCTGAAATCAAGAGTGCGGTATCTTTCCTGAAGCAGATAATATTCCGCGACGTAGAAATTGGCTACGGTGAAGCGCGCCTCCCCCGTAAGCACCGCGTCGAGGCACTCGCGTATCGTCTCAAAATAGACGGCGTTAGTCTGCGGGTGCCGCTCCATATATTTTTTTGTCACGTAATAGCCTTTAGGCAGCGCCGCCGTATACTCCGCGTCGCTAAAGGAGGGGGAGATGACCATGACGACGGGGCTTTCAAGCACAGTCTGCGAGATGTTCGCGCCCTGCTCGCCAGCCCAGCCGAAATCGTGGTTTATGGCGGTCATCATCTGCACGTCGCCATTTTGGTAGATGTCGGAGGCCTCTTCAAAGCCGTTTCCCGGCACGAACTCAAACTTCATCCCCGTAGTGCGGCTGACGTTTTTTAAAATGTCGCTCATGATGCCCGCATACTGGCCCGTCTCTTCGTCGCGGAACTCAATGGGCTGCCACGCCGCGTCATAGACGGCGCGTATCGTCCGATGCGTTTTTATATATTCAAGCTCTCTTTTGGAAAATACGGGCGAGTGTCCGCCCGCCCCGCCGAAATAGTGGATGGCGAGCCGCTTGTCGAAAAACGGCTCGTAAAGTTTTATCTGCGAGATGGCGTAGTCCAGCCCGTCCCTTATTGTTTTATTGCCCTTCGTCACGCCGAAGAAAAACGGAGTGATGGCAAAATCTGCAATGACGCGGTAGCCGTTGATGCTCCGCGACGCACTTGTTATTGCCGCGTCTATGCGTCCTGCGTCAAGCGCCGCAAGCATCGCCTTCGGCGTTGCGAACTTTACGATGTGCGCGCTAAAGCCGTTTCTTGCGGCGTACTCCTCAAACTGCCTCTGGCGCGGCGTGCGCGCGTTGTCCATGCCCCTGATGTCGCCGATGGCGAGGCCGTCGAACGCGCCGAAATCCTCGTAGGCGAGAGTGGTGTTGCCGCCGGGCACGATGAGCCTCGTGCCTCCGACGCCCGCCTGCTGCGTCGTGAAGTCATATTTCAGCTCACGCTCCGGCGTGCGCGTAAGCGTCGGCAGAATGTCGATCTCGCCGCGCACAAGCATCTTTTCAAGCTCCGCGAACGGCGCGCGGATAAACTCATACTTCCAGCCCGTGTACTGCGCTATCGCCTGCAAATACTCATAGGTGTAGCCGGTGTATCTGCCGCGTCCGTCCACGCCCTGCAGCCCGTCCACAACGTAATAGCCGACGCGTACGACGCGGGAAGCGTTTGCGGAAACGCACCCCGCGAACGCGAAAATAATTGTAAAGACCAACAGAAAGACCAGTCGAAACCCAGCCCGCTTCTTCATATTTTTCTTCACCGCTCACACCGGGCATAGCCGGAATAATAGACCGCTGTAACAGCCGTGCAGCGCCGATACGCAAAACCTGAAATTAATAGAACGATCACCAGAAACAATCAATAAAAACAATTAAGAATTGATAACGCCTCTATTGTAGCACCTATTTGCGGCAATTTGCAGCACTTTTTTTGCAAAACCCACACCACGGCAAGAGCTCCTGCACTGGCGCGCAGGGCGTCTTCGACGAGCGTTGCGGCAAATGGGCCGACGTGCTTTTGCAAGCCCGGCGGCGAATTTCTGGCGCGGATAATTATTTTTGCGTTCTTAATAACAAGCGTCGTTTCGTACAACATGCGGCGCCGAAGGCGCGCGTCCTTCCAGTCTCAGCACGCCGCTTATAAAGACGTTGAAGCTTGCGGAGCTGTTTGAGAAGATGGGCACAGTCGAGGGGGGTGTTTACAGAGCCAGCAAAAAGAGTTTGTCCAGCTCGGAAAGATAGTAGTCCTCGCGGTATATCAAAACGTCCTGATACTCCTTCTCGTTGTCCGCGCATTCTCTTTGCGCCAGATTATAACGTTCAAGCAGATGCTTTGGAATGGGGGAGACCCACATAAAGGTTTCCTTATTATTGGCCAGCAGGTCAAACTGGCTGCCCCGCTCAAAGACAAAGATGCGGCGCTTCACAGTCTCCGGCAGTTCTTCCCTTTTGATGGCCGCAAGCGCCAGGGAGGGGACAAAGGGGTCTGCGTGGGCTATCTCAATAAAAGAATCCAGGTCGGAGAGGCGTATCTGCTTTTGGGAGGCGAGCGCGCCCTCGCGGTGCGTGATGAGAACATACCGGAAATCTTTTACCAGCCTGTGCGCCAGCCTTTTTTCCTCAAACATGCTGTTGAAATAGGAGCTGAATTTCTTTGCGTAACGGATTATCCCGAGATTATATTCGGAGGAGAGCACATTGCTTATGGTATGTGATGAATTTGTTTCTTTATAATAGAACTCAGCGGCGCCGTCTGTCATCTTCAAAGAGAAACGGGCGAAGGCGTTTGCGATATAGCTTGCCCTCGGCACACAAATAGAAAATATCTGTTTTGCCTCCATCTTGGTTTTATTTCTGTACATGTGCTCGATTTCTTCTATCTGCCCGATGATTTTTTTTGCGTAGCCCAGAAACTCTTCGCCCTCCGGCGTCAATGTCATGCCTTTGAAGGTGCGGTTGAAGAGCGTGATGCCCAGCTCAGATTCCAGTTCCTTAATGGAACGGCTCAAATTTGGCTGCGCAATGAGCAGCGACTGGGCCGCTTTGCTTATAGAGCCGCTCTTTGCCACCTCGATGATATAGGTCAAGCTTACTAAATTCATATCTTAAACGCCCCGCCTTCGCCTACTGCCACGCAGTTCTCTTGCGATACCATCCACGAATACTATGCGCAAACTACAGAATATTGACACCGACCAACAGAGACGACGGCCTTAGCCCATCTCTTTCATCAGTTCTTTAATACAGGCTTTCATATATAAATTATTTAACTGCTCTTGAAGTATCGATAACAACATACCATATTCTCCATGCCGCGTCAATATAGCGTGGTGAAGAGATATTCCGCTATAGGAAAAATGAAAAGCGCACAGGAAGGCTGGTGTTTTAATATGATTTATCCTTTTCGCCCAAGCTTTACAAGGCGTGTACCGCCTATTTGCGCCTCTTTGGCATGCTTTTCGACGCTCGGATTTATGGAGAGATCAAATCGCTCTTCTTATATCAATTTTCATAGGGCTATATATCAATTATAGGGCTTCGCAAATGCCTTATCGATTGCGTAAAATGAACGCATAAGATAACTGTGAAATATAAAAATTAATCAAGAGGTTCGGGGGTATGCGCCATGAAGGTCGTATGTTTAGGAGATAGCCTCACAGCCGGTTACGGCGTCCGTACAGAAGAATGCTGGGTCAGCCTTCTTGCCGGCATGACGGCGAGCAGCTGGGCCAATGCGGGCGTCACCGGCGACAGCACCGGCGGGATGCTTGCGCGGCTGAACCATATCCTTCTTTCCCAATCTCCCGACGCGGTGCTGATAATGGGCGGAGTCAACGACATCCTGGCCGCCGGCTCTTGGGAGTGCGCCAAACCTAATGTGACGGCGATGGTGCATCAGTGCGCCGCCTGCGGCGTGCGCCCTGTTATAGGCACGCCGATCCCGCCGCACGCGGAGGCGGCGCGAGGCCGAAGCTCCCTGTTGGGTTTAGGTGCGACTGCGGAAAAAACGCGTTCCTATATCGAATGGCTGCGGCTTTTTTCGGGCGAGTTCAAGCTGCGCATGGTAGATTTCGCGGCTGCCTTTGACGTTTATTCCAGGGAGTGCGGCTGGAGCCGCGCCTATTTTCCCGATGGGCTTCATCCATCGGTTGCGGGACACCGCGTCATGGCTGAGGCTGCTGCCGCGCAAAAATTTTTCCGTTAAAAGTGAAAAAATACACAAAAAATATAACACAAGACAGCTGAGGAGGAGCATTTTTGCTCGGCTGCGACATACTTAAGGAGGAAATAAATGATGGATAAAAAAACCGCGCTTTATGACAGGCACATTGAACTTGGCGGCAAGATGGTTTCTTTTGCGGGGCATCATATGCCCGTTCAGTTCCCAAAGGGCATTCTGGAAGAACACAAATTAGTGCGCGAGCAAGCGGGCATGTTTGACTGCAGCCACATGGGTGAGGCGCGCCTTGACGGGCCAGACGCTTTGAAGAACGTAAACAACCTTTTTTCCAACAGCTTTGACAGCATGAAGGACGGCAGCTGCCGTTATTCTCTGATGCTCTATGAGGACGGCGGCTGCATCGACGATTTGATCGTCTACCGCCGCAATCAGGACAGCTACTATCTGGTCATAAACGCCTCCAATGCGGCGAAGGATGTGGACTGGATAAGGGATCACCTCATAGGCGACGTCCAGCTGACGGATATGTGCGACGACTATTCGCAGATAGCGGCGCAGGGGCCGGCGTCGCTTAAGATTTCGGAGATAGTCTCCGGTACGCCGCTTCCGACAAAATATTATACATTTACAGAGAATGTCGTCATTGCGGGGGTAGATTGCTTCGTTTCACGCACCGGCTATACCGGCTCCTTCGGTTACGAGCTCTTTATGCCAAACGAGGGCGCGACGGCGGTATGGGACGCGCTGCTTGCCATAGGCGTCGAGCCGTGCGGCCTGGGCTCGCGCGATACATTGCGCACAGAGGCCGCGCTTCCGCTTTACGGCCATGAGATAAGCGAAGTGATTGACCCGCTGACTGCGGGGCTGGATTTTGCAGTAAAAATGGACAAGCCCGATTTCATAGGGAAGGCCGGATTGATAAAACGCGGCACGCCCTCAAAAAAGCGCGTCGGTGTAAAGGTGATAGGGCGCGGCGTCATTCGCGACCATCAAGATATATATGACGGAGATAAAAAGGTTGGCTTCGTTTCATCTGGAACCTTCATGGCGTGGATCAACGCGAGCGCTGGTATGGCCTTCGTGGAGCCTGAGCTTGCCGTGCTGGGCAACAAGCTGGAGGTCGACGTGCGCGGCAGGCGCGTGCCGGTGGAGATAGTTCCGCTTCCCTTCTACAACACGGCGCGCGATATCCCGATTCTTTAAGCGATCATATAAACCATAATCCAAAAAAACCTAGGAGGAAAATATTATGAATATCAAAAGCGATCTTAAGTACACAAAAACACATGAGTGGGTCAAAGAACTTGGCGATAATTGTGCGCTGCTTGGTCTGGACGATTATGCACAGGATCAGCTGGGCGAACTGGTCTTTATAAACCTGCCCGAAGCGGGCGATGCAGTGACGGCGGGCGAGGCCTTTTGCGATGTCGAGAGCGTCAAAGCGGTGAGCGACATCTTTTCCGGCGTTACGGGCACGGTGGCTGAAATCAACGAAGAGCTGGCCGACAGGCCTCAGCTGGTGAACGAAGATCCTTACGGCGCGTGGCTCATAAAGGTCGAAGATATTTCCGCCTATGGCGAGCTGATGGACGAGAAAGAGTACAAAGCATACTGCGAGGCCATGTAGTCCCTCCGCCCTGTGAAGGCAGAAAGGATTGATTTTTATGAGTAGCTACGTTCCTTCTACAATGAAGCAAAGGCTGGAGATGCTTGAGGCTGTTGGAGTCTCATCTTTTGAGGAGCTTTACGCCGACGTCCCCGAAAGTATGCGTCTGAAAGAGGGCGCACTTGACCTCCCGGACGGAATGTCCGAGATGGAGGTCAAGGCGAGCATGGAGATGATGGCCGCAAAGAACAAGGTATTCCCATGTATTTTCCGCGGAGCCGGAGCCTATAACCACTATATCCCCTCCATCGTGAAGCGTGTGACCGCAAAAGAGGAGTTTGTCACCGCCTATACCCCCTATCAGGCTGAGATCAGCCAGGGCATTCTTCAGTCTATCTTTGAATATCAGACTATGATTTGTGAACTGACTGGCATGGACGCCGCCAACGCCTCCGTTTATGACGGGCCCTCCGCCTCCGCCGAGGCCGCCGCTATGTGCCGCGACCGCAAGCGCGAGAAGGTCGTCATATCAGGCGCCTGCCACCCGGAGGTCATTAAGGTTATGCGCACCTACTGCTACGGCGCGGGCGCTGAATGCGTAGTGATTCCCGCAGCGGACGGCAGGACGGATGTTGACGCGCTTAAGGCCGCGCTTGATGATAAGACCGCCTGCGTGTGCGTGCAGCAGCCCAGCTTCTTCGGCATTGTCGAGGATTGCGCGGCCATCGCTGACTTGGTTCACGCGGCGGGCGCCAAGTTCATCATGAACGTCAATCCGATTGCGGCGGCGGTCCTCAAAACGCCGGCGGAGTGCGGCGCAGACATCGCAGTAGGCGAGGGGCAGCCCCTCGGCATACCGATGGCCTTCGGCGGCCCCTATCTTGGCTTCATGGCCTGTACGGAGAAAATGCAGCGCAAGCTGCCGGGGCGCATCGTAGGAGAGACGCGTGACGCAGAGGGCAGACGCTGCTTTGTCCTCACGCTGCAGGCCCGCGAGCAGCACATACGCCGCGAGAAGGCCTCTTCCAACATCTGCTCTAACGAGGCGCTCTGCGCCCTGACTGCGGGCGTCTACATGGCCGTGATGGGGCCGGAGGGAATGCGCGAGGTCGCCGAACAGTGCTTTGCTAAAGCGCATTATATGGCCGCTAATATAATAAATATCCAGGGCTTCCATCTGGCATATCCGGGTGTATTTTTTAACGAATTTGTCACCGCCTGCCCAGTAGATACAGGGGAGCTGCTCTCTATCCTTGAGGAAAAGGGCATTTTGGGCGGCTTGGCCGTAGCGGAGGGTATACTGTGGTGCGCCACGGAGATGAACAGCAGGGAGCAGATAGATACGCTCGTTTCTGTCCTGAAGGAGGTAGCCGGCAAATGAAGCTGATTTTTGAAAGAAGCGCCGCAGGACGCAGATGCGCCCCATTGCCCGTCTGTGACGTGCCGTTTTACGGAATATCCGACGAGATGAAGCGCAGAACTGTTCCACGTCTGCCAGAGTTGGCGGAGGTGGATCTCTGCCGCCATTATACAGAGCTGAACAAACAGGTCTACGGGGTCAACTGCGGTTTTTACCCGCTCGGTTCCTGCACGATGAAATATAATCCCGCAGTCAATGAGGAGATTGCCGCGCTCAAAGGTTTTCAGGCAATCCACCCGCTCCAGCCGGAACATACCATGCAGGGCTGCATGGAGGTTTTAGCGACGCTGGAGGAGCTGCTCTCCGAGCTTGTGGGCATGGACGCCATGACGTTCCAGCCGGCGGCCGGCGCGCACGGCGAGCTTACGGGGCTGCTGCTCATCAAGGCCTACCAGCTTGACAACGGCGGCGCGGCTCGTGACAAGATAATAGTTCCAGACTCCGCTCACGGCACCAACCCAGCAAGCTGCGCTATGGCGGGCTTTCAGGCGGTGAACATTCCCTCCGCCGCAGACGGCAGCGTCGACCTTGACGCCCTGCGCGCAGCAGTTGGGCCCGATACCGCAGGCCTCATGCTCACGAACCCAAATACCCTCGGTATGTTCGATAAAAATATACTCGAAATCACCAGAATCGTTCACGAAGCGGGCGGCCTCTGCTATTATGACGGCGCCAACATGAACGCCATTATGGGCGCGGCGCGCCCCGGCGACATGGGCTTTGACGTCATCCACCTCAATCTGCACAAGACCTTCTCTACGCCGCACGGCGGGGGCGGCCCGGGCGCAGCTGCGGTGGGCGCGAAGCAAATACTTGCGAAGTATATGCCCGGCAAGTCCATCGTCCGGAAAGAGAGCGGCTTTGCGTTTAAAGAGGCGCCCTCATCAATAGGCTCAGTCCGCTCCTTCTACGGCAATTTTCTCGTCTGCGTGCGCGCTCTGTGCTATGTCCTCTCTTTAGGCGGAGCCGGGCTGCGCGAGGCGTCGCAGAACGCCGTGCTGAACGCGAACTATCTGCGCGTCCTGCTCAAGGAGCATTGCCCCACCTCAAACGACGGCCTCTGTATGCACGAGTTTGTGCTGACGCTTGAGGAGCTGCATAAACAGACGGGCGTCACGGCAAGCGATGTCGCGAAGGCGATGCTTGACTGCGGCATGCACCCCCCGACCATGTACTTCCCGCTGATAGTGCATGAGGCGCTGATGTTCGAGCCTACGGAGACGGAGACAAAAGATACTTTGGACGAGGCGGCGCGCTCTATCGTCAAATTGCTTGAGATGGCGGCCAGCAAGCCTGAGGCGCTGCATAACGCCCCCCTGGCCACAGCGGTAGGACGCCCGGATGAAGTGGCTGCGGCGAGGACGCCGGTCATCCGTCACGGTTTCTAAGATGATTGAAAAGACAGCTCTTGTCATCGCAGACGGATATACTCCATACAGGAATCAGGCCGTTGAAGAATATTTGATGCGGGAGGCGGAGCCCAAGAGCTGTACCATGTACCTCTGGCAAAACCGGCAGACGGTCGTCATCGGCCGCAACCAAAACGGACGCGCCGAATGCCGCGTAGAGCAGCTTGAAAAGGACGGCGGGTATCTCGCCCGCCGCCTTTCCGGCGGAGGCGCGGTCTTCCACGACCTGGGGAACCTGAACTTCTCCTTTCTGGCGGCTGACCCAGACTACGATGTGGCACGTCAGCTGCGCGTGATACTTGCCGCCGTTCGCTCCTTCGGGCTGGCGGCTGAGGCCTCCGGACGCAACGACATCACGATAGACGGCAGGAAGTTCTCCGGCAACGCCTTTATGTCCTCCGCGCGGCGGCGCTGTCATCACGGCACGCTGCTGATAAGCGCCGACACCTCGCGCATGGTCAAATATCTAAACGTAGCGCAGGATAAGCTGGAAAATAAAGGCGTCCGTTCCGTCCGCTCCAGGGTAGTCAACCTATCGGAGCTTGAAAGCGCCATCACAGTCGAAAGCATGACGGCGGCGCTGCGCAGCGCCTTTTGCGCAGAGTACGGCGTAGCTTGCGAAGAGCGAGCGCTCTCCGAACTGGACGGCGGACGCCTGCGGGCGCTTACTGAAAAATTTGCCTCCGCCGCCTGGAGGCTTGAGTCTGAGCCGGACTTTTTATTCACCAGAAAAAAACGTTTTGTCTGGGGCGGCGCGGAAGTGCATCTGAAGGTAGAGGCGGGCAGGGTCGCGGAGGTGCGTCTTTTTACAGACTCCATGGACCCCGAGCTCTCCGAAACGGCTGAAAAGGCCCTTCGCGGCGCGGAATTTTCATCAAAGGCGCTTTGCGGCGCGCTTGCCGAGCTTCCCTGCGAAGAGGCGCGCAAACAAATGCTCCTTGACATTTCTTCGATCCTTATGGAGGCGGAATAATGGATAACTATGATCTGATAATCATCGGCGCCGGGCCGGGAGGCTATGTGGGCGCTATCAGGGCGGCGCAGCTGGGGCTTTCGGTCTGTCTCATTGAGCGCAGGGAGGTCGGCGGCACCTGCCTTAACCGCGGCTGCATCCCAACAAAATCTTTGCTTTATACCTCTACGCTCTTCTCCAAGGCCCTCCACGATTTTGAGCTGCTTGGGCTGAAGGCTGACAACGTCTCCTGTTCTCCGGAAAAAATGTACGCGCGCAAGGACCAGGTCGTCGAAAGGCTGCGCGGCGGCGTGGAGCAGCTTCTCAAATCCCACGGCGTCATGCGTCTTGCCGGCTCCGGTGCCGTCGCGGGGCAAGGGCGCGTGAAGTTCACCCCTCCCGCAGGCGATGAAAGAATGATCTATGCGAAAAACATCCTGATAGCCAGCGGCTCAGTTCCCGCGCGTACACAGTTTCCCGGCTGCGAACTTCCCGGAGTCATCACTAGCGACGAACTTCTCAGCGACAGCGGCATTGTGAAGAAAAAACTGCTGGTATTCGGCGCGGGAGTCATCGCGGTCGAGTTTGCCACTGTATTTGCAAACCTTGGCTGCGAGGTTTCGCTTGTGGTGCGCAGCAGTCTGATGCGCGTCTGGGATGCCGATATCTCCAAAAACTTTGGAGCCGTCCTCAAAAAACGCGGAATAAAGGTCTACGGCAAATCCACGGTAAACGAAGTCGTCCAACAGGGCGGCGGACTCTTGTGCCGCTTCACCTCCGACGGGAAAGAATGCGAGCTTGAGGCGGAGAGCATACTTGTCGCAAACGGCCGCGACCCAGAGACGGAGGGCCTCTTCTGCGGAGGCTTTACCCTGCCTCTGTGCAATGGCCGCATCGTAGTAAACGACCGTTTTGAGACGCCCGTGCCGGGAATATACGCCATAGGAGACGTCACCGGAGGCATGCAGCTTGCTCATCTAGCCTCCGCTCAGGCTATCACCGTCTGTGAACGGCTTGCTGGAGAAGAACCGAGCGTTTGTCTGGAATTTGTACCAAACTGCATCTATACCGACCCCGAGATCGCCTGCGTGGGCATGACAGAGGCGGAGGCTATCTCCGACGGCAGGTCGCTGCTGGTGGGCAAATATATGATGTCCGGCAATGGGAAAACGATCATCGAAAACGGAGAACGCGGATTTATCAAGCTGGTATTTGACGCGGAGAGCGAGATACTTCTTGGCGCGCAGCTCATGTGCGAGCGTGCAACAGACATGATAGCGGAACTTGCCACCGCCTGTGCGAACCACCTGACGGCGGAGCAGCTGACGCTGACGATGAGGCCGCACCCAACCTTCTGCGAGGCCGTCACAGAGGCTGTAGAGTCCGCTCACGGGCGCTCCATCCACAGCATGCCTCAGAAAAAATAAAAGCGAGCACCACGCCTGAGACTACCTTTCGCCCGCTCCAAGGGCCGGCTATGCAACAAGCGGCCGGGGCCGGGCCTTCTTTTTAATAAACATTAGAGAAACGCTGATCAAATAATTTCGCCCAATAAGCATAGACTGCCTAATCAACTGCGGGGGCGACCCTGACGACTTGAAAAGGAAGAAAAATAATGAAAATAACTGAATTGAGCGGTATCAACTTTGTCGCCCGGCTCGCCTCCTGTGCGCCGGTGCCGGGCGGAGGCGGCGCGGCCGCCTTGGTAGGCGCCATCGGAGTAGCGCTGGGAAACATGGTGGGCAGCCTCACCGTAGGCAAACAGAAATACGCCGATGTACAGCAGGAAATATTAAACCTGAAGGCCAGGTCGGACGAACTGCAGGATAAGCTGCTTCTGTTGGTGGAAAAAGACGCCGAAGTATTTGAACCCCTCTCTCGGGCCTATGGAATGCCGAATGAGACGGAAGAAGAGCGAACAAAGAAGGCCAGCGTCATGGCAGAAGCGCTGCGCAAAGCCTGCGGCGCGCCTATGGAGATAATGGAGCTTTGCATAGAGGCTCTTGAAGTGATAGAACGTTTCTCCCAAATCGGCTCAAAAATCGCAATAAGCGACGCAGGATGCGCCGCCGTCTGCTGCCGCGCGGCCCTAAGCGCCGCGAGTTTGAACGTATTCATAAACACGAAAGCTATGGCCGATCGCGCCTATGCCCAGCAGCTCAACAAGCATGCGGTGGATATGCTCATCTCCGGCACGGACAGGGCTGACGCGGTTTTCACGGCGGTCATGTCACAGCTTAAATAGAGTCAACTAAGGAGGAAACTGCTATGGCTGCTTTATTAAAGGGCGCGGAAACGGCAAAAGCTCTGACCGAGAAGTTACAGATCAAGGCTTCAAGGCTGCGGGCAAGAGGCGTGACTCCTTGCCTCGCGATAGTGCGGGTGGGCGCGCGCGAGGACGATCTTTCTTATGAACGCAGCGCATTGAAGCGCTGCGATAAGGTGGGCATAAGCGTCCGCCAGGTGATACTGCCGGAATCTGTGCCTCAGGATAAATTGCTTGCGGAGATGCACGCTCTCAATCAGGACGACAAGATACACGGAGTGCTCATATTCCGCCCCCTGCCCCGGCACATAGACGGCGAGGCCGTCCGCGCCTCTCTTTTGCCCGCTAAAGATATGGACGGCATCACAGATGGCTCTCTCGCCGCGGTCTTTGTCGGAAGCGACGGCGGCTATGCGCCCTGCACGGCCGCCTCCTGCCTGGAACTGCTGAAATACAACAACATTCCCATCTCAGGCCGCCGCGCCGTGGTGGTAGGGCGCAGCCTCGTCATTGGCAAGCCCGTCTCCATGCTGCTGCTGGGCGAAAACGCAACCGTCACCACCTGCCACAGCCGCTCAAAAAATCTTCACGCAATTTGCAAAGAGGCGGATATTCTGGTGGTTGCGGCCGGCAAGGCCGGCATGATTGGCGCGGAGTGTGCCAGAGAGGGGCAGGTTGTGCTGGACGTAGGCATACATGTGGACGACGGCGGCAACATCTGCGGCGACACGCGCTTCTCCGAGGTTGAGCCCATCGTGGAGGCCATCAGCCCCGTCCCCGGCGGAGTTGGGGCCGTCACCACCGCCATCCTTGCCGGCAACGTCATAGCCGCGGCGGAGAAAACGCTGGAATGTGGCGCGCACAGCCTTTGATATTCTGACCTGACCCGCTTGAGGCTGAAAACTCCGTGCGCCGTTTCTTGAAATACCGGCGCACGGAGGCAGCGTCCCCCCCCCCCCCGCGTTGGCGCCGTATGGGAGTATAACGCGAGCTTCAAAACCTCCATGCGCCGGTTATATTTGCGGCGCTTGCAGGGCGCCGCTCTGCGGCTATAATAGCTTTACGGGAAATAATTTTATCGGGGGGAATCTTTTATGAGCATCAAACTTGTCGTCATCATCCAGTGCGAAGTGGCGCGCCGCAGGTGCAGCGGCTTTGCCTGCATGAAATGCTTCTACGACCGCGAAGGATTTTTTGAGGAATGCGGCTACGGCCCTGATACGCGCTACATCGCCTTCGACTGCGGCGGCTGCTGCGGCGGGAGCGTCGCCTCGCACCTTGAGCATCTCTCAAACAAGCTGCGCGCGCAGACCGACGTCAAAAAGGATGAAGTGGCGGTGCATCTCGCCTCCTGCGTGACTACCGACAATTATCATCACGACCGCTGCCCGAACCTCGAATACATCAAGGCCATAGTGCTGAAAAAGGGCTATAAAAATATTGCGTACGGCACCTTCAAAAGCACCAACGCGACAAAAAAGCGCGCAGAAGGCCTTTATAAGGATCACGAAATGGAGACCTTCCACGACTGCGAAGCCGAG
>JAVVPF010000024.1:0-31828 GCA_036655895.1 Cloacibacillus sp.
AACTCGGGAAGAATGGCCACGACCGCGGCTCCGACCATCGCGGCAAGCGTCGTGAAGACGAGGTTTGTGATTATCGAGCCGCAGATGGCCATAGTAGAAGCAACCTCGGCCTGCAGCGAACCGGTTTCGCTCTCCGTCGCCTCAAGCGCCATCGCAGCTACTGGCACGCGCATGTTTCCGATGTTGCCGGAAAGGAAGCTCAGATAGGTCCCCGACATCCCAAGCGCCGCGTAATAGGAGACTGGCTCCACAAAGTAGAAGGCGCCGAAGGAGACGGCTACCATCCCCCACGCCGTCAGCACCACGTCGAGCGGGGGCCAGCAGTCATAGGTGGAGCAAAGCCACAGCACCGGTATAAAAGCGAGGACGGCGGCGAGAAGGTTCGTCGGAGCGCCGATGCGCACGCAGTTGCGTTTCCACTCGGACATTAATTTTGCGTTTGAATTTACAGACATGATAAGCTCCTCCTACTTTCCGGCCATTATGTCAAAGACTATTGAGCAGAACATCCCGATGAGCATCGCGATGCCCAGAGAATATTCAAGTATCTTCGGGCACTTGGGCACGACGCACTTGGCAAGGAAGACCATGCAGAGAGCGCCTGAGATTGCAGCCACCGCGTTGCCGGCTCCCCTTATTATCTGAGTGTCGTTGAGATAGCCGAAGATACCGAGCGAGCAGGCGCCGGAAAGAGCGATCAGCCACTTAGCGTCTCCGCCGCTCATTTTTTCGCGCAGCTTTTCAAGCGAGGGAGTAAAGAGGCCCGTAAAGACAAGCCAGCCGGCTCCGTTGAGCGCCATAGCAAACCACGAGACCGCCATCGCCGTAAGAGTGTAGCCCGCGCCTCCCAGCTGAACGCCGTAGGCCTCGGCTCCGTAGGTGGCCGCCGTAAGTTCCGTAGGCGCCGCGCCGATGATTGAAAGTCTGAGCCACGCCATCGGGCCGCCGATCGCCGCCATAAGCCCCACCATTACAATGAAGACGCCCATCGCGGGGCCGACCGCGGATATGAGTCCTATCCGAAAGGCCTTGCTCGTCACCTCAGGCGAAATGTCCGCCGCCTTTGCCGTCTTCTGCGCCATCTTCATAAAAAAGAGAGCCTGCAGAAGCGCCACTATGACGGTAAAGCCGCACAGAAGCCACACCGTACCGGAGTTTGCTATTTTGAGATAATCTGCCATAAGAACCACCTTCGATAGATTGGATTTGCCGGTCATCCGGCACCTGATATGGTATCACCTATCAATCCGTTAATATCCATTCATTATGAACATAAAAATAAGCCTCTCATTATACGATGAGACCAACAAACCAGCCTGTGATACATCAAAACCACAAAAACTACCGCTCGCCGGTACAAATGCAGCATTAAAAATGAGAAGGCAGAGGCGAAAAATCCATGCACACCTAAAAACGGCCCGTTATCATTATACGAGCCGCACAATACATCGGCGCCAAAAGATGCTGGACCCGCTATTTAAGCCTCAACATACAAAAGCATCGGCCGAAGTTTGTTATGATGGTATATAATAAGCGATATACATACCTTTTAAGGGGAGATTCATCTATGACGGTAGAAGAAGTATTGGCGCTTCCAAATCTATCACGGTTAAAAATATTAGCTGGAAAAACTGGCATACACAGGCGCGTCTCCTCCGTCACGGTGGTCGATACGCCGGACGGCGCAACATGGATAAAGGGCAACGAGTTTGTCATAACGACGGCCTTCGCAGTAAAGGACGACGCCTCGCAGATAACGGCGCTCGTGCGGCAGCTGGCGGCAAGCGACGCCTCCGCGCTCGGCATCAAGACGGAGCGCTTCATAAAAAATATTCCCGCGGAGGCACTGGCCGCGGCAGACGAACTGAACTTCCCGCTTATTACGATACCGGATGAATACGCCTTCCGCGACATCATAAACCCCGTGCTTTCGCTGGTCGTCAACAGGCAGTCGCAGCTTCTCTTACAGGCGGACAAGATACACCACGATTTTATGGAAATGGCGGTCAACAACAACAGCGTGCCGGAGATATTATCTACGCTCAAAGCGCTGCTGAACCAAAGCACGATGTTCATAGACATACATTTCAAACAGTTCTATTATTCCGACTATGACAACGGGATGACGCGCCAGTTCACCGGACTCTCCGTTGACGAATTCAAGCCCGATTTGTTCCCTCAGTACAGATGCCACGTCGTAGCAAACAAGAGCCAGAAGTTCGGCTATCTTCTCACGGAGAACGAAAATACGGGCGATATGGATAAAAACATAATCCAGACAGCCATCGACTACGCAAGCGTCGTTCTCATCCTGCGCACGCAGACGCGCATATCCACGCGTCACATAGAAGAAAAATATCGCGACGCCTTCATCGAAGACATCCTCACCAACAACGTCAAGACGGAAAACGAAATACACAACAGAGCGCGGCTCTACGGGTGGGATTTTTCAAGCGGCGGCATGGCCATAGTGATAGACATCAACAACATCAAGAAGTATTACATCAAGAGCCTGGACCCGAAGACCAACGAACGCCTGAAAGAGATCACGGCGCGCATCTTCGACGCCTCCATCTATCACATGCTCAACATCTTTCCAGAGGCGAAGTATTACAAGCAGAGCGACCTCATCGTCTTCATCGTCTCGCAGGAGAACTACGACGAGGGACTGATGCACCGCCAGCTTGAACGCACCTTCAATACGATAAGGGACAGGATAGCGGACACAGTATCTTTTACCATAACGATGGGCGTAGGAGACTACGAGCGCAACATAAAAGAGATCCACAAGAGCTACTCTCAGGCGAGGACCGCGATAAACCTTGGCTATCAGCTTGAGATGTTCGACTGCATTCTGTTTTACAAAAAAATGGACATCTACCGGCTGCTGGCTACGACGATAAACACGGATGAGTTCAAAAGCTTCCAGTCCCGTTATATCACGCCGCTTCTTGAATACGACAACAAATGCCACGCGTCGCTAATGACGACGCTGCAGGCCGTCATAAAGAGCGGCTGGAATTTAAAGAGCGCAAGCGAGGCGCTCTTCGTACACTACAACTCCGTCAAATACCGCTTCACAAAAATCTCCGAAGTGCTTGGCGTAGACCTGCGCAGCCACGAGGAACGGCTCGCCGTGGAGATAGCTCTAAAAATGCACATGATAAGCAACCACCAGTGGATGTAGCCGCGTGCATACAAGACGGCGCATCGGCCCGACATTTATCACTCGGGCCGATGCGTCGTCTTATTATTTTTGATTTTGCCGCGTGCGCTCTAGATGCCTCTTTCGATGGTGTCTTCGCGCCCTACGCCAACTCCTATAAGCAGCACCGGAGTCTTTGAGCGTTCCTCTATAAACTTCACGTAATCCTGCGCCGCCTGAGGCAGTTCCTCAAAGGCGCGGCACTTTGAGATGTCGCTCTTCCAGCCCGGCAGAGTTTCGTATATCGGCTTTGCCTTCGCAAGCTCCGTACAGCTGCTTGGGAAATGCCGCTGCACTCTGCCCTCTATTTCGTAGGCTGTGCATAGCTTTATCTCGTCAAAATCGTCAAGCACGTCGAGCTTTGTCAGCGCTATCCCGTCCAGGCCGTTGACCTTCACGGCGTAGTCCACCGCGACCAGGTCGCACCAGCCGCAGCGGCGCGGACGCCCTGTCGTTGCGCCGAACTCTCCGCCTTTTTTGCGCAGCTCTTCACCAAGCGCGCCCGTATCTTCCGTCGGGAAGGGGCCTTCGCCGACGCGCGTGCAGTAGGCCTTAGTGACGCCGATCACACGGTCGATGCGCGACGGGCCGATACCTGCGCCGGTGCAGGCGCCGCCCGCGCAGGGGCTGGAGCTTGTTACAAACGGATAGGTGCCGTGGTCTATGTCAAGCAGCGTCGCCTGCGCGCCCTCAAAGAGGACGTTTTCTCCCGAAGCGAGCGTCTTGTCTATTTCAAGGAAGGCGTCGCCAAGCATAGGCTCGATGCGCTTTCCCCACGCAAGCGCCGCTTCGTATATCTCGTCAAAGGAAAGCGCAGGCTCTCCGTATATTTTCGTAAGTATCTCGTTTTTTATGGCAAGAGTGCGCGTCAGCTTGTCGCGCAGCACCTCGGGGTTTACGAGATCCTCCGCGCGGATGCCTATACGCTCATATTTATCGGCGTAGCACGGGCCTATGCCTCGCCCCGTAGTGCCTATCTTCGTGCCTTCGGAGCGCGCGCCCTCGGCCAGCTTGTCTATCAGTTTATGATAGGGCATCACTATGTGCGTTGCGTGGCTGACGACGAGGCGCGCCAGTTTTTTGCCGCGCGCGGTAAGCCCGTCCAGCTCTTCAAAGAGCGTTTCCGGGTCCATCACAACGCCGTTGCCGATTATGCAGCTTTTTCCGGGATAGAGGATTCCAGACGGCAGGAGATGGAATACATATTTCTCATTCTCCACGACCACCGTATGTCCGGCGTTCGCGCCGCCCTGATAACGGACGACCGCGCCCGACTTCGCCGCAAGCACGTCGACTACGCGTCCTTTGCCTTCGTCCCCCCACTGTACTCCCAAAACTACATCTGTGCGACCTTTCATTGCAATGCACCTCATTTTCCTTAACTTGACTATTAACGTCAAAACCTAAGTATTGTAACCATCATTGTGGATATTATCAAGTGTTCCATATAAAATTTTTTGCATATTTTACTTAATCAAAGCAAGTTTAGCCGCCTTCGACAGTTTTTTTATCGCCATCTCGCGGCTCATCGCCTCTTCCTTCGTCTCGTAGCGCTCGTAATGCCAGAGGCGCACCGGCAGCCGCCCCCTTGTGTATTTAGCGCCGCGCCCCGCGTTGTGGTCGCGCAGCCTTTTTTCAATGTCGTTCGTCCAGCCGGTGTAGAGCGTGCCGTCCGAACAAAGCAGGATATAGGTGTAGGCCGTCAAAGCGAGTAAGTCCCCGGCGCGTTTTTGTCAAAATTCTCAAACTTGGGCGCGCCGAACGAAAAATCAAAGAGGCCGGAGAGCAGATCTTCTATGCCGTCGGCGCTGAAGCTCCATGAGAAGTCCGAGTCCGAAAAGAGCCAGTAGACCAGCCCAGTGAAGGCCGAAAAACGGGCGAGGATGCCAACCGCCGTTTCCCCGCGAAAATGTTCCGCTGCGCTTTCGTAAATATACCCAAAACGTTCGCCTAAGCCGGCGCTCGCCCGCGTGGGAGCAAAGGCCGCAAGCGCTACGACAAGCAAAATCAGCGCAGTAATTTTTTTCCAATCCATATTTTTCACCGCCGCTCAAAAAGAATGGCGGGCGGAAAGCTGCCCGCCCGCCTCATATTCGTTCTGTTATTTATTCCACCGTTACGCTCTTTGCGAGGTTTCGCGGCATGTCGATGTCGCAGCCGCGCTGCCTTGCAATATAGTAGGCGAAAAGCTGGAGCGGCACCACCGCAATAAACGGGAAAAGTTCCGGCTCCGTCTCGGGCGTGAAGATGACGTGCTTCGTATAGTGTCCTATCTCCGTATCGCCCTCCGTGGCCACCGCGATTATCGGCGATTTGCGCGCCATAGACTCCTCGATGTTGGAGACGGTCTTCTCCCAAAGCACACCCTTAGGCACAAGCGCCACAACTGGCAGCTCCTTGTCAAGCAGCGCTATCGGGCCGTGCTTCATCTCGCCCGCTGGGTAGGCTTCGGCGTGGAGATACGAGATCTCCTTCAGCTTAAGCGCGCCCTCAAGCGCGGGCGGGTAGGCGAGTCCGCGCCCTATGAAGAAAAATCCGCGTGCGTCCGCGAAATCGCGCGCAAGCGCCTCTATATCCTTCTCATGCGAGAGCATCGTAGCAAGCTTGCCGGGGATGTCCATCAGCTCCGCTATCAGGCGCTTTTCCGTATCGCGCGCAAGCACTCCGCGCAGCTTCGCAAGGTAAAGGCCAAGCAGCGTCAGCACCGTTATCTGCGCCATAAAGGTCTTTGTAGCGGCCACCCCTATCTCAGGCCCGGCGGGCGTCACAAGAGCGTCGCCGACCTCGCGGTGGATCGTAGAGCCGCGCACGTTCGTGATGACGAGGCACTTCGCCCCGCGCGACTTCGCGATACGCGCCGCGTGCAGCGTGTCCGCGGTCTCCCCAGACTGTGAGACAAAGACGGCAAGAGTGTCCGGCCCCACGGGGATGTTCCTATATCTGTACTCGGAGGCCACCTCGGTGCGTATCTCAAAATCGCCGAAGGTCTCCATGATGTGCTGAGCTACTATAGTTGCGTAATGCGAGGTGCCGCAGGCGATGAAATGTATCTTTTTTATCTTGCCGGCCACATCCGCGCTCCAGTCAAGCTCGCGGCTCAAATCCACCTCGTCGCCGGCGACGCGGCCAAGCAGCGAATGTGCGACGACCTCGGGCTGTTCGTGTATCTCCTTCAGCATGAAGTGCGCATACGCGCCGCGGCTCGTCATAGCTGCGTCCCAGTCGAGGTGCATCGAGGGCTTCTCATGCGCAGCGCCGGTAAAGTCAAAGAACTTGCAGCCGTCTTTTGTTATCTGGGCCATCTCGTCATCGTCCATGAACCAGACGTCGCGCGTGTACTCAAGCAGCGCCGTCGGGTCGGAGGCGCAGAAGCCCTCTCCGTCGGCGTGCCCGACGACGAGCGGCGAACCCTTGCGCGCAACCCATATCTCGCCCGGCCTGTCGTGGAACATTATGACGAGCGCAAAAGCGCCGCGCAGCCTCTTCGTCAGCTTCACAAGCGCCTCCTTCGGCTCACCGTTATAGATGAAGCCAAGGTACTGCACCGCGGACTCCGTGTCCGTCTCCGTGTGGAACTTTATGCCGTGGGCCTCTAGGTCCGCGCGGATCTCGCGCGCGTTCTCAATGATGCCGTTGTGAACGAGCACGACGCGTTCGTCGCTTGAGACGTGCGGGTGCGCGTTGTTCTCCGTAACGCCGCCGTGAGTGGCCCAGCGGGTATGTCCGATGCCGATGTCGCCGGAAAAGCCGACCTCCGCCACCTTCTCCGCAAGCTTCGAGACGCGCCCCACAGTGCGCAGCTCCGATATTTTATTGCCCTTTATTACAGCGATGCCGGCTGAGTCATAGCCGCGATATTCATGCTTCGCAAGGCCGTCGAGAATAACCTTGGCAGTCTCCCGTTCGCCTATATATCCCATAATTCCACACATAATCGAACAACCATCCTTTCATGGCTCAATACTTCTATTCTACATTATTTTCACAGGAATCACACGGGAAGTGGCGGAAAAAAATCAACGCTTTATTAATTTTAAATTATTCCCTACATCATTAGAAACATACGACCATTGTCATTTGGTATCTTCTAAATATGCGTGAGGAGGAGTACAAAAACCTACAATTTCAGTATCAGAGTTCGTTGGATTAGCTAGCCTAAAAGGGTTAGCCGAGTCATAGTAGATGCTGTCGCCTTCGTATAAAACATAAACATTCCCGTTATACTGAAACTCTAGTGTTCCTTTCAATACTAAGATGCACTCCTCGCCAGGGTGCGTCATATAATACCCTTCGGGATCGTTATAATTAGGGGCCAACTTCATTATCACTGCTTCCATCTTTTTACTATTTAAATTATTCTGAAGTAATTCGTAAATCAAAGGAGAACCCTTTCTGCCTATTTTCCTTCTTTCGTCTTTTCTGACAACAATATCATCTATTGGTTCTGAATCAAAAAAGTACACAAGCAAAACTTTATAATAAGACGCCAAACGCCTCAGCACGGAAATAGAGGGCTCTACTTTTCCAGTTTCTATCTGGCTTAAGTATCCTTGCGATAACTCTGTGGCATCCGCCACTTCTTTCAAGGTCACATTATTTAATTTTCTCAATTTTTTCAATCTGTTTCCTAACAAAACCCATCCCTCATTTATATATGCAATGAATAATATCTTACTCCTTACATTGTATCATTTCAACGCTGGCCTTAAATCATTCTATAATATTTTTTCTCATAAATATTCATAGCAAATTTAAAAAAATATTTGACATTATTAAAATTATATCTATAATATTACTAACAGCAAAGATTAGGAGGTTTAAGAAAATATGAAAGATAAAATTTGTTTTATTACAGGTGCTGACGGCGCCATTGGACGCGCTATGACTACTGAATTCATAGCTGCTGGGATGAAAGTCATCGCCACAGATTTATCCTTTAAAAAACGCAACACAGAACTTTCTAGCGTTACATACTATAATTTAGATGTTACTAAATATATTGATATACAAAAATTATTTACTACAATAAACGACAACACGTGCATTGATGTACTGGTAAATTGCGCGGGTATTCTTAGAAGCAAACCTTTTGAACATTTAACGGTTCAAGAATGGAATCAAACGTTATCCGTTAATTTGTCGGGAACGTTTTATACATCTCAAGCTGCTTATCAGCTAATGCAACACAATAACAACGGCGTAATTATAAACATTGCTTCTGATGCTGGCGAAATTGGGTCCACCATGTCTTCTGCTGACTATGCCGCCTCTAAGGCTGGAGTCATTGCTCTTACAAAATGCATAGCCAGAGAAGGAGCAAGGTATGGCATCAGAGCAAATTGCATTGCCCCTGGATTTATTGAATCAGAAATGCTTGATAAATTTAAAACATACTGGGGTGTAGAAAAGCTAAACCAAACAGTAAATGAAATTCCGCTCAAACGAATGGGAAAACCGGAAGAGGTAGCAAAACTTGCCGTATATTTAGCCTCGGATGCCGCAAGTTATATTACAGGAGCTACCCTAGATTTAAACGGAGGATCCTGTATGAACTAACTTCACACAAAACCAACTAATTAATAACGTGCAAAAAGAAAGGAGGATCGTACCACTTATTAATTGGAGAGTGTCATATAGACAAAACATATGAATATGAAGGGAGTCTTAAAAATGTTTCATGGTCGTAGTTTCACAATGCCAGATGCAGCACCGCTCTATTCAGGAGTTCCTATTAACTATAAGGGGTTTCGCAAGTTAAGTGTGTTGTGTAAAGCAGACCCTGCTGGTATACGTAAGACTTTGCCAGCTGTCTTCACACCTTTAGGGGATGTAATTGAAGTGTTTTTGATGAATGTTGTAAATGTTGATGGACTGGATCCCTACATGGAAGGTGGCATCGTAATTCCGTGTAAATATGAGGAGACGATAGGCGCTCACGTTGTTTATGAGTATGTTACGGACGACGATTCAATGGCAGCTGGTCGTGAAATTTGGGGATATCCTAAGAAGTTGTCAACCATGACTTTTGTGGAAGATGGTGATAAAGTAAGCAGCACACTTTGTCGTAGGAATACCATGCTTATTGGTATTGATTTTGAAAAAAAACCTAATGCTTCTGATTACGAGCGTCCGATAATGCAACCACGCCTACAACTCAAACGTTTCGTACGGGCGGATGGTTCTGGGTTCGATATGGACCAAATTATTTGTAATACACTTACCGATTCCATTGTCCATGAAAGGTATCTAGGCAACGCTAAAGTTACTCTGAATGGGACGAAGCAGGATCCATTGAATTGGCTAATGCCACTAGAGGTTATAGGAGCCGAGTTCATTGTTGCTGACTTTGTTCTGGGCTATGGTACCGTATTGAAAGAAAAATACTAAACTATTACACACAGGCTGGGTGTCCTAGCTAAAACATGTCAACGCTCAGCCTAAATAATATAAACAAGGGGGTTAAGATAATGCAATCCGAATTTCAAGTACCTTTTATTGTCACATTTATGTTTATCATTTTTCCTCTCTTCTCCTTTTGTAGTATTTGTTTTTATTATCGGTGGGCCATAAAGAGGGAAAATGAAATTATATATGAAAGAAGGGATGAGAAATGAACTTAACCGTTGTAGTTGCTGTTGTTTATCTTCTATCAATATTCATTGTAGGCATAGTATCTTCAAAATTTTTCACAAAATCTGAAGAAGGTTTCTACCTAGGAGATAGAGGTTTTGGCCCCATCGCGACCGCAATTAGTGCTGGGGCAACAGATACAAGCGGTTGGATCTTTATTGGTGCTGTTGGTTTTTCCTATGCTTACGGCATATCCACCATGTGGATGTGTGTAGGGTATACTGTTGGCTATTTCTTCAACTATATTTTCCTAGCACCGCCATTGAGGCGCTATACCCATCGTACTGGCACAATGTCCATACCACACTTCTTTGAAGTGCGCTATAAAAAATATGGAAGATTACTACGTGCAGTATCAGCAATAATGATTAGTACTTTCTTTGTAATATATACAGGAGCGCAGTTAACCAGTGCTGGGAAAGCTTTTGAAGCATTAATTGAATGGAATTACTCCACTGCGATTCTTATAGCTGCCTTTTTTGGAACTTTCTACGCTTTTTTTGGTGGTTATAAGGCGGTCGTTTGGACAGATGTTCTCCAAGGCTGCATTATGATGGCTGTGCTGTGGATCTTCCCAGTTTATCTTATCGTTAAACTTGGCGGATGGAGTTCATTTTGGCAGCAGGTTTACGCTATTGATCCAATTCTTCTTTCTGCAACAGGTGGCATTAAAGGTTATGCTGGTTTTGCCTTTGCTTTTGGACTATTTGCAGGAGGGTTAGGAGAACCAGGACAACCCCAGATACTTCAAAGATTCATTTCTGCAAAAGACGATAAAACTATAATTGCATCTTCCATCATTGCGGTATTTTGGGTTTTGACGGTACAGGGTGGTAGTTCTCTGATAGGTTTGATATGCAGGGTGATGTCCCCAGCGTTACAAGATCCCGAGTACGCGTTTCCGATATTAATAAGAGAAATAATGCATCCAGCAATAGCCGGAATAGTTCTTGCTGCTATTTTCTCCGCAATACTTTCCACTGTTGACTCGTTAATCATGGTAGTTTCACAAACAGTGCATTTGGATTTAATAGAGGGGTGCATGGAAAAGAAATTGTCCCAGCATGGGGTTGTATGGATAGGTCGTATTGTAATCTTATTAGTTGGGCTCGGCGGAACGATAATAGCATTAAGTAATATCAGAATGGTATTTTGGTTCGTTCTTTACTCTTGGGCGGTTATGGGAGCATCCTTCGCACCACCAATTATTTTAGGGTTATATTGGAAAAGAATAACAGCAAGCGGCGCCTTATCTGGAATCGTTATCGGAGCAATTGTAACCGTTATTTGGTACAATGTGCCAATATTAAAAAACAGTATATATGAATTGGTTCCTGCCATGGTAGCCTCATTCATTGTAACAGTAGTTGTAAGTTACTGTACGGCAAAACCAGAAGATGGAGACAGGCAAGTTAATTTAGCACAGAAGGCTAGTGACGCCTAATAGAATTTCCTTAACCGGTATAGATGCTCGTGTTCGTTAGACATCTATACCGGCATATTATTTATTCTAGTCAGGCTTGAAATTCTCGATAGGAGGCAGTGATTATGAACTTTAAAATTGAGAATGGTATCAATAATCCAATTCAGGCACCTCTCATTCCTACCCATGTAGTACCTTATTCCAACCCTAATAGTAGAACTGTATATGCAATTTGTGAGGTTCCAGAGAATATTGTCAAAAAGCATCTTGCCCCAACACCCTTTGAGTATGTCAGCAACAAATGTATGATCTACGTAAATGATTTCAGCGAAAGTAAAGAACTTCCGTATATGGACGCTGCTATTTTATTTGAGATTCGGTACAAAAATATATTAGGCGCCTTCTACATGTATGAATGGGAAGATAATGATGTAGCCATTGCAACTGGTCGTATGTGGGGATATCCTAAAAAATATGCAGATATCCGTCTTGAAAAACACGGGGATATAATACATGGGACAGCTATGCGCAAGAATACAATCTTAATAGACATTTCAGCCAACCTATCTCAACGCAAAGATACTGTTGCTAAACCTAGAACATTTCCTCATCTTAATTTATTAACGATAGCTAACCCAAATGGTCAATCTATATTAATGCAAAAAGTTACGCTTAGAGATAATTCATCCACTTGTAAAATAGTGTCCGATATTTCCTGCAATGTTAGCATCTCTGTAAAAAGTTCAGATAACGACCCGATGGGGGATTTCGTTCCGTTAAAAACATTGGGAGGGGGCTTTTGTATTACTGACTTTAAAGCTACTACAGAAAACGGATGGGCCCAAATCATAGACACTATTATTTAATATGCCTCGCATTCAGTATGATGAGGTGGTCTGCAAATTTTTAAAATTTTTCACGCAGAAACCACCTCTTAACATGTTCATCCCCCATGACAATCGTATAAATTGTAACACTGGTGGTTACAGCTTCATTGTTATAATTACTTATAATTTAATTATCTAAAATAATCTTTAATAAAATAATTAAAACAAGTAGCGAGCCATTGTGCGTTTACACCCAACGCAGCGCGGCGTATGGGAAGGTTAGGTAGACTTCGGCGGAGGGCACGATGGACATGGCCTCGGCGGCGGTTGGGGTGAGGCGCGCTCTTATTATGGCGTCTCCTGCCGCCGCGGTAAGCAGCACCGCGCCAGACGCCCGTTCGTAGGTCATTTGGAGCACGCGGCCGCGTATTATGTTTGCACAGTCCGCCTGCTGCGGGCATTCTGACGATATGGCGACGTCGGCTGCGTTGAGCATTGCGGCGGAGGGAGCCCCCGCTGCCGGAGGATAGGCGAAGATAGCGGGGCCGCCGCCCAGCTCGCGCATCATGTAGCCGCCGTCGAGCCGCCAGCCTCCCGAAAATAGGTTGTCCGCGCCTCCTGAGACGACTTTGCCCATGTAGAGGTTCACTATGTCGCCGGAACTTTCGTAGAGCCAGTTTATGTCGTGCGTGGCAATGACGACCGAGGAGCCGAAGTTTTTCACGGCGCTTCGGGCCGCCTCCATTACGAGCTGCGCACTTGCCTCGTCAACGCTTGCGGTGGGTTCGTCAAGCAGCAGCACGCGCGGGCGCAGAGCGAGGCGAGAGGCGAGCGCGACACGCTGGGCTTCGCCGCCGGAGAGGCGAAACCACGGGCGGCGCGCGAATTTATCTGGCGCAAGGCCTACCTGTTCAAGGCTTTCGTTTACGCGGCGCGCTATATCTTTTTTTTCTCCGCGCAGTTTTAGGCCGTAGGCTATGTTTTCGTATACTGAACGGTTTAACAGGTACGGGGTTTGCAGCAGGTATGTCACCTGTCTGCGTATTTCGTTTTCACGCCCCGAGGCCGGTTCGCCGTCGAATGTTATTGAACCGGAGTATGGTATTAAGAATGATAGAACTTTGAGCAGCGTGGATTTGCCGCTGCCGTTTGGCCCGATGAGGCCTGTGACTCCGGAGCTTTTTATTTTCAGCTCCAAGATGTCCAGGTTCAGCGGCCCTTTGTCGTAGCGTTGTTTTAGGTCTTTTATCTCATAAAGGTATGAGGCCATAGTTTTTCACAGTTCCTTTTATGTAATGGGGCGGCGCGTCGGCCGCCCCTTCGGATCATTGGTTTATCTGCGGTTATTTGGGGTGATTTTTGTTCCACTGTTCGGAGTTCGGGAAGAAGAGTGGCTGGCCGTACTGTTTTACTTTGAAGTCTTTGATTATTGTCTGAGCTTCGTCGCCCTCAAGCCACTGAACGAATTTCACAACGTCCGCGTTGTTGACCTTCGGGAATTTTTTCGGGCTCACTTCGATGGCGGCGATAAGGTTGAGCAGGATGGGGTCGCCCGCAACGAGCGGCACTATCTGGATGGCCTTCTGCTTTGTGAGGTAGGTGGCCCTGTCCATGACGGTGTAGGCGTTCCTGCGGTTCGCAAATTCTGTGGCGGGGCCGTTGCCTAAGGCGCCAAGCGAGTAGACGGTGTACCATTCGTCTTTTTCGCCGTCAGGGGTGACGCCGGCGGCGCGCCATACGTTCATTTCAGCTACGTGCGTGCCGGACATGTCGCCGCGGCTGACGAAGGGAGCCTTTGCCGCCGCTATTTTTTTAAGCGCGTCCGCTGCGGACTTCATTCCCTTGACGCCTGCCGGGTCGCTTTTGGGGCCTAGGATTACGAAGTCGTTGTACATGACGTCGCGGCGGTTCTGGCCGTAGCCCTCTTTGATGAACTGGTCTTCAAGGGCGCGTGCGTGGACTACTACCATGTCGAAGTTGCCCGTCTTTGCCTTGTTGAGCGTGGCGCCTGTGCCGGCCTTTTCTATCACGAAGTCGGTGCCGGTCTTTGCCTTGTAGGTCTCGGCAAGGAGCGGGATGATGCCGGCGTCTACGGGGCCGATCGTGCTTGAGAGCTTGATCGTCCCGGCAAAGGCGGGAGCCGCCGCTGCGCAGATAAGAAACGCCGCTGTTGCTATGATAAAGTTTTTCATAGAGATATCCACCATTCTTAGTTTAGTTTTGCGTCCTGCGGCGCAGGAACGAGAGAGAGATGTTCAGAAGAAGCGATATGAGTATGAGGATGACGCCCAGGGCAATGCCGAGCGCAAAGTCTCCTTTGCCGGTCTCGAGCGTTATCGCAGTTGTTATGGTGCGCGTGTGCCATTTGATGTTGCCGCCCAGCATCATGGCGGAGCCTACTTCGCCTATTATGCGCCCGAAGGCGGTGAGTGCGGCGACCAGCACGAGGTAGCGCGCCTCCCAGAGGCTGGTGAGCGCAAGTTTCGCGCCGGAGGCGCCAAGCGTCATTAGCGTGAGGCGCAGCCTGCTGTCAAGGCCCTCTATGGCGGTCGCAGTGTAGGCGATGACGATCGGAGTTCCCAGAATGACCTGGCCTATGGCCATGCCGCTTACAGAAAAGAGCAGGTCCCATTCGCCGAGAGGGCCGCGCCGCGAGATGAAGGCATATACGAGAAGGCCTATGACGACGGTGGGAAGGGCAAGAAGCGTGTCTACGACGGTGCGTATGACGCGCTTTCCGGGGAAGTCGAAATACCCAAGAAGAAACCCCAGCGGCAGCCCGACGAGAAGTATACCCGCCATCGAAACGCCTGTAAGCCGCAGCGTCGTCAGCAGGATGTTCATCGTCTCTTCGTCCATGGCGAAGAGCATTTTAAAGGCCTGTATAAAGCCGTCGGCTATAAAATCCATAAGGTCCCCCCCGAAAAGTCGTTTTTAAAGGCGCCGCGTTCTGTTTCGCGCGGCGCCTTTGTAATGCTTAGTGGCCGGAGCGAATTTCGGCGGTCGGGAAGAAGAGCTGTTTTCCAGAGACCTTGAAGTTCGCTATGTCCTTCTGCACCTTTGAAGAGGTGATCCAGTCGATATATTTGAGCGCGAGGTCGTACTTGGCGTTTGCGTGCTTCAGCGGGCTGACGGCCATTACGCTGTATCTGTTGAGCAGATCGGCGTCGCCTTCGCAGATGATGACGAGGCCCGGCTTGCCTTTGAGCGTGTCCTGATACTTGATGAAGGTGCCGCGGTCTGTGAGCGCGTAGCCTTTGCGTTCTTCGGCGATGTTGAGCGTCTTGAGCATTCCCTGCCCCGTCTGCACATACCATTTCGCCTTGTCGAAGTCCTTGACTCCGCCCTTTTTCAGAAGAGCGAGCTCCGCTGAGTGAGTGCCGGATTTGTCGGCGCGGGAGACGAGAGGCTGCCCCTTTGCCGCTATCGTGGCCATCGCCTTTGTGACAGGCATGCCCTTGACGCCGGCAGGATCGTTTGCGGGGCCTACAAGCACGAAGTCGTTGTACATGACGTTGCGGCGGTTGGCGCCCGCGCCGTCTGCCATGAACTTGTCTTCAGCCGCCGGGTCGTGCGTAAGGACTACGTCTACGTCGCCGTTGCGGCCGTATTCAAGCGCTTTGCCTGTGCCTACGGAGACCCACTGGATCTCGATTCCCGTGTCCTTAAGAAGGATGGGGGCCAGATAGTCCAGAAGGCCTGTGTTGTCGGTGCTGGTGGTGGTGGCCATCCTGAGCACCGGCGCCTTGGCCGTCGCAAGCGAGCCGAAGGCCAGCATACAGACGACGAGCATGAGTGCGATTATGGAACTTTTTTTGTTGATACGCATGGGTGATAAACCCTCCTCGTGAGATTTGCGCCGCAATATCATGATCTCCCGATGAGAAAAGGAAAAACTAAAAAAAGGAATAATGATCCAGTCCCTTTTCCGCAGCGGGAGACGGTTCCGTTTCCAGAACCGCCCTAACGACCGCCGTCCGTAGCGCAAGCTTTAGGAGAGGCGGTTTCAGGGACGTATGCCTGAGCATACGCATTAAAAAGCGGCATAACTATACCGTTTCGTATTCTACACATTTAGCAGGGCTTTTTCAATAGCTTGAAGCATAAGAAGGCAAAGGCGTTGGGGGCGCCCTTGCCGTGGAGAGAAATTGTATGCTAGATTTCTTTGATAGAATAAAAAAGAGCCGCCTCTTTGACAGAGTACGGCCTTTTGGAAGTTAAGTCAGCCGTTCTCCTTTCCAAAGGGAGGCTGTTTCGTTTCCAAAACAACCCTGTCGGCCCGCATGCCGTGGAGATATTCTTTAGGCATTCAGGCTCGGAGAACTATATTATTTTATCAACGGCTTTATCCTACAATGAAGGGCAAAATTTTTCAAGTATTTTGAGCGGTTTTCGGCACTAAAATTTACGCGGCGGTTTTTGAAAAAACAGACGGCGAAGCCGCCCTCGCGCCCGTAAAAACACTCGGAGCACTTGAAAATTTTACAAACTATCGTAATATACGTATCAGTTTCATGTCAAACATTCTTCCTACAAAGGATGGAGATAGATTTGCATATCGTACTTCTCGGGGCGGGCGAAGTCGGCTACACGGTGGCCAAGAACCTCTCCGCTGACGGACACAACATCATTATCGTCGAGGAAAATGAGGAACACGCGGCCCGCGCGGAGGAATCGCTCGATGTAATGGTGGTGCGCGGCAACGGCGCGCGTCCCAGCGTCCTTGCGCGCGCTGGGGTAAAAGAGGGCGGCCAGGGCGCCGACCTGCTTATCGCCTGCACAAACAAAGACGAAGTGAACCTCATGGCCTGCTGGATAGCAAAGCGCATGGGTGTGCCGCACGTCATAGCGCGCGCGGTGGGGCTGGAATTTACGGACAATGAGAGCTGGGCGAAGGATCTGGGCATCGACATGCTCATCTCCCCCGAACGCACCGTGGCGCGCGAGATAGAAGAGCTGCTTGAGGTGCGCGCCGCCATCCACGCAAGCGAGATAGCAGGCGGGCGCGCCGGCATATATCTCTTCCGCATAGCGCCAGATTCTCCGCTTGCGGGGCTGCCGCTGCTTGAGATACGCCGGCTCTACCCAAAGATGGTCATGCTGGTCGTCTGCATCATGCGCGGCGACCGCTCTTTCGTGCCAAAGGCGCAGGAGGTGCTGGAGCCGGGAGATCTCTGCTACACGATGTGCTACCGTTCGCAGGTATTTGAGATAGAGGGGCTCTTCCAGCCCGCGAAATCAAAAAAGTTAAAGCGCGTCTTCATAGTAGGCGCCGGAAAGGTGGGCTACCAGACGGCGGCCCGCCTCATATCGCACATCCGCGGCGTCGAGGTGCGCCTCGTTGACGAGGACCGCGCGAAATGCGAACGGCTGGCGAACGAACTGCCGGACGCTATGGTACTCTGCGGCAACGGCGCGGACGCGGAGTTTTTAAAGGCCGAGGGCATTTCAAGCGCCGACGGCTACGTGGCGGCGACCGACCACGACGAGACGAACCTTATGCTCGCCGTGCTTGCGAAGTCGCTTGGCGTCTCAAAGAGCATCGCGGTGGTGCGGCGCCCGCATTATCTTGGCATGACGGCGCACATCCCGGTGGACGCCATCGTCAACCGCAATCAGACGCTTGCGGACGTCATAACGCGCAACGTGCGCTACCCCGGCTCGTCGCGCGTGCTTACGATACTCGACGAAATAAGCGCGGAGGCTGTGGAACAGACTCTCGCAGAAAACTCGCCCGCCATAGGCAAAACGCTCGCGGAGCTCAGTATGCCTGCGGGTTCGCTCATAGGGCTGCTTGAACGCGGCGGCGAGCTGTTCATCCCAACCGGCGTCACCCGTCTTGAAAGCGGCGACAAGGTGGTGCTTTTCGGCACGGCCGCCGTCATGTCAGAGGCGATGCGCCCCTTCGGGGAGGAGAAAATTTGAAGATAGGCATCGTCTCAAAATTTCTTTCATTAATAATAATCACGATAACCGGCTCCATGATATTCCCGCTTGGCTGGGCCGTAATGGACGGCTCCTCCGACGTGCGCGCCTTTTTGCTCTCAGGCGTCACAGGCGCTTTGTTTGCCGCGCTGCTCTACGCCGCGGGCAGAAATTCCAAGGCCGAGGACATGGGCCCGCGCGAAGCGATAGCGGGAGTTGCCTTTGCCTGGGTGGCCGCCTCGCTCCAAGGCGCGATGCCCTACATGCTTGGCGGCTACATCCCAAATCTGACGGACGCCTACTTTGAGGCGATGTCGGGCTTCACGACGACAGGCGCCACCATCATCCGCGAAATTGAAAAATGCCCGCGCGGCATCCTTATGTGGCGCGCGCAGACGCAGTGGCTCGGAGGCATGGGCATCGTCGTGCTCGTAATAGCGATGCTGCCGCTCTTTGGCGTGAACATGACGCAGCTCTTTAAGGCTGAAAGTCCCGGCCCCGTGCTTGAAAAGGTAAGTCCGCGCATCACGGACATGGCGATGATGCTCTGGAAGGTCTACATGGGGCTGACGGCGGCCGGCGTGCTTATGATGATGGCGGGCGGCGCTTCTTTATACGACTCGATAGCGCACGTCTTCGCCGCCGTATCTACCGGCGGCTTCTCAACGCACACGGACAGCGTCGCCTTCTTCCGCTCGACCTACATAGACTATGTGCTCACCCTCGTCATGTTCCTGTCGGGCGCGAACTTCAACCTGCATCTGCTGGCGCTGCGGGGGCGCACACTTTCACCGTATAAAGACCCGGAATTTAAATTTTACACAGGCGTCGTGCTGCTTTCCACCGCGATGATCTGCGCCGCCGTTATGGAGGCGGGAATCTTCACTACCGTATGGGAGGCGCTGCGCTACGCGTCGTTCCAGGTGGTTAGCGTCATCACGACGACCGGCTTCGTCACCGACGACTACGCGCTGTGGCCCGCCTTCACGCAGATGCTGCTGCTTTCGCTGATGGCGGTAGGCGGCTGCGCCGGCTCCACCGCAGGCGCAATAAAATGCGTGCGTTTTCAGGTCGTGCTCAAAGAAACCGGCGTTGAACTGCGCCAGATGATCCACCCCAACGCAGTGCTCTGCATCAAACAGGGCAAAAAAATCGTAAGCAAAAACATGGTCACCTCAGCCGCCTGTTTCATCGTGCTCTATATCCTTATATGGGCCGTCTCGTCGCTTGCCGTGAGCCTCATGGGCAACGACATCGTGACCTCGATAAGCGCAGTCGCCGCGACGTTGGGCAACGTCGGCCCCGGCCTCGGCACGGTAGGCCCGATATATAATTTCGCGGACCAGTGCGCCGCGGCAAAATGGATATACACATTCGACATGCTCTGCGGACGTCTTGAACTTTATACGGTAATGGTGCTCTTTACAAGGGACATCTGGAAGAGATAGAATTTTATTCACATAGTTAAACACACCATCGCTAGCGTTTGGTGCATAAGATGTCAATATATGTAGTGTGCTGGCCCTTTTAAATCTGGAAATTTATGATATTATAAGGATATTGCGAAGGCAAAAGATGAAATTATTCTTAATATATCTATACATTTATGGAGGGTCTGTCCCATGTTAATAAAGCCGGCGTTCAGCCAGTCAGCCAAAGAAATCCTGCGTGACCGCTACCTGTGGCGCGACGAAAACCGCAATCCGGTGGAAAAACCGGAAGAGATGCTGGTGCGAGTCGCCAAAAGCGTGGCCGCCGCCGAGGCTACCGTGCCGATGCAGTACAAATGGGCCGATGAATTTTACGAAGTGATGGCGAAGCTGCTCTTTCTGCCAAACAGCCCCACTTTGATGAACGCGGGACGCCCCTCGCCGCACGGACAGCTTGCCGCCTGCTTCGTCATCGGCATTGAAGATTCAATGGAAAGCATCTGCGAAGCGCTCCGCAAACAGATGCTCATCCACAAAAGCGGCGGCGGCACCGGTTTCAACTTCTCAAAGCTGCGCAGCGAGGGCGCGAAGGTCAACAGCACCAACGGCCGCGCCTCAGGCCCCGTCTCGTTCATGGGACTGTTCGACAAGGCGACGGAGACCGTCCAGCAGGGCGGGATGCGCCGCGGCGCGAACATGGGGATACTGAACATTGACCACCCCGACATCAGAAGCTTCATCCACTGCAAAGATAAAGACGGCACCATCGCCAACTTCAACATCTCCGTGGGCGTTTTTGACGGCTTCATGGAAAAGGCGACGGCCGACCCCAAGGGCGAAGAGGCGGCGCTGCTTGCAGAAATAGCGGACACGGCGTGGCGCACGGGCGACCCCGGCATCATCTTCCTTGACGCGATAAACCGCGGCAACACGACGCCTGAGCTTGGCGAGCTTACCAGCACAAATCCATGCGGCGAGTCCCCGCTCTACCCGAACGAGGCCTGCAACCTCGGTTCGATAAACATCTCAAAGATGGTAAAAGACGGCGCGTTCGACTTCGAGACGCTGCGCGAGGTGACGGCGACTGCTACCCGCTTCCTCGACGACGTTATCGACGTCAACTGCTACCCGCTGCCTGAAATAGCGGAGGCTGTGAAGCTGACGCGCAAGATAGGCCTTGGCGTGATGGGCTGGGCGGATCTGCTCTTCCGTCTGCGCATAGCCTACGACAGCGCGGAGGCCTGCACTCTGGCGGCCGACATAATGCGCGAGATACAGGAAACGGCGACCGCCGTCTCCGTAGAGCTGGGCAAAGAAAAGGGCGTCCCCGCGACGCTTGCGCACCTCGGACGCCGCAACGCGACGCTCACCTGCATCGCGCCCACCGGAACGATCGCGCTGCTTGCCGGCTGTTCGTCCGGCATAGAGCCGCTCTTTGCGCTGGAACACACGCGCGTCCGCACGCAGACGGACGGCACGAAGGTAATAATGAAACAGGTCAACCGCTGGTACGAAGAGGCGATAAAGGCCGAAATGCCGGAAGACGAGATAAAACGCGTCTTCGTCACCTCTCACGACGTAAGCCCCGCGGGCCACGTCCGCACTCAGGGCGTATTTCAGCGCTACACTGACCTCGCCGTCTCAAAGACGGTGAACCTGCGCCACGAATGCGGCGTAAAAGAGGTCCTCGACGCCTACACGCTCGCATGGAAAGAGGGCTGCAAAGGCATCACGGTCTACCGCGACGGCTCCAAGTCAAGCCAGGTGCTGTACAGAAAAGAGGACGAAAAGGCCGCTGAAGAGACTGGCTGCACAGAAAAAGAAAAAATAGCAGTCCCAGTGATGGCCGCGGCCTCAATGGCTGGCGCAAGGCCAAAATTCGTGCTGAAGAGAAAAAATCTGGACTAGGCCGCGGCCGGAAAAGAATTTTTTCGTACAGCGCGACATAAAACGACGACATAACAAAGCGATAAAGACCGACCGGCGCAAAGGGCAGACCCAAGCGCCGGTCGTTTTATTTTTCGTTATCAGCTCTCCGTTATCCGCTCTTTGCTCACGAAAAAAACGGCGCGTGGCTCCCCTACCGCTCCTCCTTCGCAAAATAGGCAGCGACCTTCTCCGCAATGCGCCCGGCGGCGCCTCTTTCTAAGTTCAGCGCGCCGTAGGCCTCGGTGATGGCGCGCCTTTTTTCCGGCGACTCCATGAGCGGCGCAATATAGGTGCAGGCGCTTTCGGGCGTCATCAGCTCGCGCCTCTCCGGCAGCAGAAAGGCGCCCGCGATGCGGTTTGGCAGAGAGACATATTTTTCACGCGCGTTCACCATCATGACGAGGCGCTTTTTGACGCCGCCCATGACGCGCGACCGGTGCGGGAAGATGCCAGCCAGCCCGTCGAGCGGGATGTTCTGCGCCTCGTTGAGCGGCGCCACCATCAGAAGCGGCACTGAAAGCGCCGCTATTTGCAGATTGTTTGTGCCCGGAAGAGCCACGGCAAGCGACGAGGCGGCGATGGCCTCGTACTGCCCGCTGCGCACGAGCGGCACCGAATAGTTTTCATCTATGACGACGGCCTCGGGACGCTCGCCGCCCGTCCACGAAAGGCCGTTTGCCGCAAGCCCGCGGCAAAGCACGGCGTCGTCCACCGTAGGCGCAACCGGCATCACCGCCTGCCACTGCGGAAAGCGGCGCCGCAGCAGGCGTGCGCATTCGCAGAAGAAGCCGCAGCCCAGCTCGTATTCAAACGGGCGGCTGCCCGGCATGAAGGTTATTATATGTTCGGCCTGGAGGCCCCACCGCGCGCGCAGATGGCCCGCGTCAAGCGCGCCCCTCTCCGGCACGCTGTCCAGTATGAGGTTGCCTACGACGCTGCGCCGCGCCTCGGGCACGCGCGCTTTGTCAAAACGCGCCCGCGCCGTCTGGTCGGGGATAAAATAATGCGTCACGCGGCCTTTGAACTTTGGGCGCGCCGTGTATATCATCCAAGGCGCCTTCATGCGCGCGGAGAGCGCAAAACCATACATAGGGTCGCCTCCAAGCTGAAGGATGAGCCGGCCCTCCTTTTGCGCGGCGCGCCCGCAGCCCGAAAAGGCCTCGCGAAAGCTCATCGAACGGCGCACGCCCGGCAGCTCCTGCGCGCACCGTCCCTCCATGCCGCTGGCATAGGGGCAGGGCAGCGTCACCACAGTCGCCGAGATGCCCCCGCCGCTTGCTGCAAGCGCTCTTGCCACCGGCCCGAGCCACCCCGCCACCTCGCCCGGCGAGTTTGAAAGTACAAATAAATCGTTCATAAAGTCACTCCGATACGCCTCTTTGACATGGTATAATTATAAGCTGAATGGGGGATTCTGCGAATGTTTATTCCTCTTGAGGGCGAAAATACAGTATGTCTTGAAAATGTCGTCGCAATATACAGAGAAGGCTGCGAAACGGTCATCCTCAAGCGCGGCGGAAAAGAGATAAAAAGTTCCTTCACACCGCCTGTGCTTGCAAAAAAAGCACGCGCCTTCACGGAGGCGGCCCTTTATAAAAGAAAACAGGCATAAGTCAGACGAAATTTAAGCAAAAGGAGTTTTTATATATGGTTGACATGGAATTACCGGTAAACGAACAGCCCGAGGGCGCGGCTTCGGATTACTCAGCAAAAGATATACACGTACTGGAGGGGCTTGAGGCTGTCCGCAAACGCCCCGGCATGTACATCGGCGACCAGAGCCAGCGCGGCCTCCACCACCTCGTCTATGAGGTGGTAGACAACTCGATAGACGAGTCTCTCGCCGGCTTCTGCGACACAATAAACGTTACGATAAACAAGGACGGGAGCGTCACCGTCGTAGACAACGGACGCGGCATCCCGACCGAACACCACGAGTCCGGCAAGTCTGCGGCCGAAGTGGTCATGACGGTGCTGCACGCCGGCGGCAAGTTCGACAAGAGCGCCTATCAGGTGTCGGGCGGCCTCCACGGCGTCGGCGTCTCCGTCGTAAACGCGCTCTCCGTGTGGCTTGAGCTCACCATCTGGCGCGGCGGCAAAGAATACCACCAGCGCTACGAGCGCGGCAACCCGATGACGGAGCTGCGCGAGACCGGCGTTACGGAGCTGCGCGGAACGCGCGTGCAGTTCATGCCAGACGACGAAATTTTCTCAACGACCGATTTTCAGGCCGACATCTTAAAGACGCGCTTGCGCGAACTGGCCTTCCTCAACTCGCATATCACGATAAACTTTGAGGACCTTCGCCCCGACAAGCCCGAGACGCGCTCCTACCATTACCCCGGCGGCATCGGCTCTTTTGTGGAATATCTCAACAAAGGCCGCGAGGTGCTCTTCAAGACGCCCATCGTCATCACCGGCGAGAAGGACCAAACCCAGCTTGAATGCGCGATACAGTACAACGACACCTACGTTGAAAGGCTCTTCGGCTTCGTCAACCTCATCAACACGATCGAGGGCGGCACCCATGTGGCCGGCTTCCGAAGCGCGCTCACACGCGCCGTGAACGACGAGGCGCGCAAGCTCAAAATACTCAAAGACAAAGATCAAAATCTCTCCGGCGACGACCTCAAAGAGGGCCTCACCGCAGTAATCTCCGTCAAAGTGATGGAGCCTCAGTTTGAAGGCCAGACGAAGACGAAGCTCGGCAACAACGACGTCAAAGGCATCGTCGACTCGATGGTCTACGAAGGGCTCAAAAACACGCTGGACGAGCGCCCGGAGATATTAAAGCCCATCGTCGAAAGCGCCCTGCGCGCGCGCCAGGCCCGCGAAGCCGCGAAAAAGGCAAAGGAACTTGTGCGCCGCAAGTCCGTCATGAACGGCCTCACCCTGCCCGGCAAACTTTCGGACTGTTCAAACAGAAACCCCGCCGACTGCGAGATATACATCGTTGAGGGAGACTCCGCGGGAGGCAGCGCCAAACAGGGGCGCAACCGCGAATTTCAGGCGATACTTCCTCTGCGCGGAAAGATACTGAACGTCGAAAAGGCGCGCCTTGAAAAAATACTGAGCAGCGAGACCATACGCAACATAATCCTTGCGCTCGGCTGCGGCGTAGGCGACGATTTCAACGAGGAAAAGCTCCGCTATCACAAAATATTCATAATGGCCGACGCCGACGTCGACGGAGCGCACATCCGCACGCTGCTGCTTACGCTCTTCTTCCGCTACATGCCGCAGATAATAGAAAACGGCTACCTCTACGTCGCCCAGCCGCCGCTCTACCGCGTGCAGAGCGGCAAAGAGGTGACCTACTGCTTCTCCGAAAAACAGATGAAAGAGGTCCAGAACGCAGCGAACGGCAAAAAGGTAGACGTCCAGCGCTACAAGGGCCTCGGCGAAATGAACGCAGAGCAGCTCTGGGAGACGACGATGGACCCGGAAAACCGCATAGTCAACCGCGTAGAGGTCCAGGACGCCGTCGAGGCGGACGAACTCTTCGGCATACTCATGGGAGACACTGTAGAACCCAGAAGAAAGTTCATAGAAGAATTCGGCCGCGAGGTCAAAAACCTCGACATATAGAGGTCAAAGCACAAATGGTAATATCAGAGTTTGGGCGCGCCGTTGTTTTGCGGCGCCCAAACCGCTCACAACCGCAGCCGCGATAAGGCGATAAAAGGAGGCGACAGAGGCAATGTTTCATCTCTATAAGCTGATAGGCTCCATAATCGTGCCGCCGGGCCTCTTCGTCCTGCTTCTTTTGCTGCTCGCTGCCGTCGCCTGCAAAAAACCGCGCCGCAAAGCGCTTGCCGCCGCGCTTGTTGTATTTGCCTCCGCGCTCTACCTTATGAGCACAAGCGCCGGCGCTCTGCTCGTCACCGGCCCTCTTGAAACGCTACACCCGCGCCGTCTGCCGCCCAAAGAGGCTGAGGCCGCGATAATCGTCCTTGCGGGAGGCTCCTCCTACGACGACAAAGGCTCCTCCGTCCAACCCGGCGTCTACGCCATGGAACGCATCTACGCCGCAGTGCGCCTCGCAAAAAGCCGGCGCGCCCCTACGACGCTCATACTATCCGGCGGCAACGTCTTTGGCGCAAACGACCGCTCCGAGGCCGCAGCCCTCCGCGACGCGGCGCGCGCCATGGGCTGCACGCAGAAAATAATAACAGAAGACAAATCCCGCACCACCGCCGAAAACCTCCAGTTCTGCTCCAAACTGATAAAAAGCCTGGGCATAAACCACGCGATAATCGTCACCAACGCCTTCCACATCCCCCGCTCGATGCAGAACGCCGCGCGCTTCATGCCCTACACACAGCTCTACCCCTACCCCAGCGGACGCCTCACCGACCCCGTCATCCGCGGCCTTCAATCCTTCCTCCCAAACGCGGGCGACCTGAACGCCTCATGCTTCGGCATAAAAGAATGGACAGGACTCGCCGCAAACGCCCTAGCCGCAAAACTGCGAAGGTAAAAAACAACCCCGGCGCCCCAAGCACGCCAGCCCACAAAACTTTTTTGAAAAACCTGCGCATCACGCATAAGCGTCTACACAGCCTCCGTCAGCGCGCTGCTTGCAACCTCGTACAAAACGCTAAACATTGCTTATTCACTGCTCATGAAACGGACTCTCGACCTTCCAAAGGACTATAGCGAGCTAAAAAAATCTTCCGTTTGATGTGCTTCAACGTTTTCGCACATAACAGGGACGACCATTTTACAAAAATTTTTCCCCTTGACAAGGTTAAGCCTGAGACCGCGAAACAGGCCTCAGGCTTAACCTTGGTTAAGCCTTTTGTTTAGAATACAGAGACGGCAAAGACCAAAGCGGGCGTCCCTGCATCCATACGGCGGAGCTTTCGGCCTTAAATCATCCGTAAAGGAGCTGTTTTGAATGTGTTTAGTGTGTGAGCAACTTGCGTGCACCTACGGAGAACTGTGCGGAAAAGTAAAAATTTATAACACTCCAGGCTCGGCAACCGAAGCGCTGGGGAGGGAGGCCGAATGGGAGCATGTTATCCCCAACGCTGTAATAAGCCAATCTACTTTTCTAAATCGGAACCTGAGGATAACCTACAACACCAGTACCGTATATGCGCTGGACAAAAGCGTCCACCGCGACGCAATGGACGGAGCCGGTGACGGTATCACCTCCACAGGGCGCAGTCAGACATCACAAGGCTGGGCGAAGCTTCTGATTCCAATGTTTGACGGGGGCTGCGCAGATGAAGCCGTGAACAGGCTGTTTATAGACGAGGTGCACGCTATAAAGGCGCTGAAGGATACAACGCTGCGCTTTCCTTATATTGCAAGCCTTGGCGCCGTCTTGCACAGTTACCGCGGGAGTGGCATTATTACCCAAAGCGCGCTTGATGCCATTTATAAATGGGTGGCGTCGGAGCTTTCGTCGCGTGTTTAGCGCGCTTCACAGACAACGGAGCTTGCTTTGCCACAGCCAAGTTTAACTTGACGCAAAATCATACTCACATATCTTTTAAATCACAGCCCGCATCAAAATACCCGTCTGCAGGCCGCAGCTTTGGCTTGCGCATGTTGGCGGTATAAAAACAGGAGGTAGCAGATAATGGAAGATATCAATAAGAAGCAATTTCTGGACAGACGGCGCAACGCTATGATGGGACTGGAGAAATACAAAAAGACCTATAAGAAATACCTTGCCACGGACGGAGAGGAACACAGCATCGACAAATTCTACACCTTCGATGAAAAAGGGCACATTATGGTCGTAACCACATCCAAAGATACGGACAGCATCGACAAATCCGTCAGAGACGCCTTTCAGAAGGTCATCGTATTCTTCGGCGCATGGACTGCGGCGCTGTCAAGGCAGCACCTCACTCTCTTTGATTACGAGGCCATCAAGAAGATCATCTCCTCTTGCGGCTTCTTTGTCTCAATGGGCTCCGAGGCCCGAAGCTACCATTCCGATACGACGCAGGCCTCACTCAACACGACTATCATCAGCTCCCTGCTGAGTTCCGACATAAGCGGAGGCGGCATGGAGATAGCAAAAAAGACCCTCGCAGTGATAGGTGGAGAGATCTCCAGCAGTTTTTCTGAACAAAAAACGGACAAAGAAATTGCACACCTGCTTTTCATCTGCGAATCTATAATGGGAATGCCGATCGTCACCATATCGCTTTATCACACTAAGCTGGATCAGTTTAAGTGGGTGCAGAGCACTAACTGCGAGAAAATTAGCCATCAGACTATAGATTTTAACTTCACCGCGGACGACTATCTCTTTGTTGATCCCGACTATATAAACAAATTTACGCCTGATTTCAAAAAAAGCGACGAATATGAAAAGTTGATAGAGGAGCTTATGAAGACGCTTGAGCCGCCGAAGGCATAAAATAGGGAAGATATAGCAGGCGTTTTTTCAAAATAGATATAAACGCCGCAACGCGGCAGATGGGTATTCCACGCTCGCGGCAAAGAGATCCCAGCCGGCAGCATGATCTTTAATATCAGCAATCGTGCCGATAAACTGATATTTTATACTGCCCGTGAGTACGGCGATGATTATTCTCCTTGTATAGGAGCTATCCCAAGCGCCGGCTACCAGAGCCAAAACCTGTGCATCGTGAGCGGCTATCCAAACAATATCATTGTAACCAGAGACTGCGACATCTTTTGTACTTAGTCGCTTTCACAAGAATCAGAACTGTCTGCAAACCGCCGCTTCGGATACGAAGCGGCGGTCTGTTGCACAACATACCATGTCAGCCTGTACGCCCCACCTCTGACAGCCCTGTCTGTCGTATGGAGCAAAAGGGGCGATAACTCCTACCAGACTCGTAATCACAGGGGAGGAGATTTTGCGGAGATTGCCGCGGTTTTATCGGTGCGGCTGGAACCAACGCCTGCTTTTTATTCTACTATCACCGTTCCTGCTTTCAAGCTCCGAAAGGGGCGTTGAGTCGCCTGATCGACACCGCAAATCTCAACCTTTATGTTATAGGCGCCGCTGTTGCCGGTATCGTCCACGGCAAATGTATGTCCTTCGTCTTTATCAAATGAGGCCGCCGTCGTTATGTGTTTCAATGGGAGGATGTCGATATTCTCATCTTTTAGTTTTCGCGCTCTCAATTTTTTCAGGCAGGCGTAAGGATCGTTTTTCGCCTCATTTTCTAATTCAAAATGGCGAAGTTCGCCTGCAAAACGCTCCAATACTTTATCCACGCAAAAGTCCGGCCGGGTCATCTCTGCTTTGACAGTGAGCTTATCAAGCTCTTTGTCGCCGCGCGCGGCGACCGCTATATTGAAGCTCTCACCTTTTTTTATATAGGTCGGCAGCGTCAGATCTGTTTTTATGGAAGTATGAAATTCAAAACCGCCGACGGTGCCGCTTAGAGCCTCCTTCGTTGAATATTGGATCAGCAGCTTCCACTGCTTAGGCTGGACATTATGCAGATTGAAAATGCAGTAGCCGTCGTCCACGATCTCTGGCACGGCGCTGCTTTGCTTTCCTGAAGGCTCTATGAGGGTGACGTTGATACTGTCGCCACAGGGAGTTTGCTGCGTGTATTTATATTTTTTATCTGACCATACGACGCTGAGCTGTGCGTCATTGTCCTCTTCACTGACGTCGAACGATTCGAGGATGTAATCGCTTCCTGCGCTATACTGCTTCAGGCTGTTCACTGTGAGATTTGTGTCAGATGAGTCGGAGACAATATAATTAAAGATCTGCATCATCTCGTAGGCGTTGGGCGCGTTGTAGAAGCGGCTTTTCTTATTTTTTGTTATCAAGCTCTTGAAACATGGCGTCTCCAAAAGCCCAAGCCCAGCGATGTATAGCGGCGGTTCATCTTCCATGACCAGCACTGGATCTAGCCCACAGTTGGACCAGCCGTCGCTGAGAAGAACGAAGGCTTTCGTTGCCGCGGATGACTTTTTTATCATCTGGTTTCCCAGCCTGATCGCATCGCCAATATTGGTTCTGCCGTGTGCCTGTAAGTTTTCGATCAGCTGCACAGCCTCCTCCGTTTCGCGCAGGCCGGCTGTAACTGTCGCAATATCTGGATCGCACCCGGAAGGATAGACCCACCTTGCTTTATCGCTGAAGGCGTTGACTCCAAATTGGTCGCCGGCTCTCGCGCAACGCACAAACGCCTTTGAGTCGATCTTTATCATCGGCATTACGCTGAACATGGAACCGGAGAGGTCCAACATCATCACCACGCCTAGATTCTGTTTGTCCGTAATGTCAATGTTCATGACCGTTCTCCTTTTTGTTTGTCAGATTTATCGTCCATATAGTCCGCGCTGGGGTCTCCCAACAGCAAGTACTCGCGTATATTGTCGATAGTTTCGCTCTCCGGGTTGTTGCGGTACAATTCCAGAGTGCCCCACACAAAGATGTCTCCAATTTTAGTCAGCTTCTTTTGATGGATGCCCTCCCACAGATATTTGTCAAAGAGGTCGTTTACGGCCGTATACGAGGAGGCTGAGGCTCCCAAGAAACTGATAGCCTTCAGCTGTTTTATCCATTCCACGCCAAAGCAGACGGATTGGTGGATGCCGCAGTTGTGACAGGCGAGACTCAGGACGTTTGGCGTTTCTCTTTCTACCGTGAGACTGGGAATATCTTTAACAGAGAGGCCGTTGCCAGACAGCCATCCGTTGCAGCCTCCATGCCCGCGGTAATTTATAAACCCCACGCCTTTGTTTATTTCTTGTATCAGTTCCGTTTGCGAACATAGCCCGTCATAACACTCCGCGACGGAAAAATCTCCGACGAGCGTTGATTTTATGTTACGCTTGCACTGTTCATAGGTGTGGGACGGAGCGTTATAAGAGGTAAAGACTGCTTTTTTACGGTTATCGTTATAAAACCTGTCGTAATACGAGGCGTAATCGACCACTTCATTCATGTAGCAGACGGCAGAGACGGGCAATCTGCCCAAAGCGTAGATAGGAAGCGGCGTGGCCATGTCGTCGGAACAGTAATAATTATCATTGGCAATAAGCTCATCCTTATGCTGAACATTATCCGTTATCATTTTGGTGGGGATCATATCTACGCCGCCGCCTAAAATGACGTAGCTAAGAGGGCTCTTGCCGTGCTCGGCCAACAGATAGCTCCGTATTTTTTCCGCCAAATCATTTCCCTCACAGGATTCATCGATCTTTTCTATATAAGCTATCTCTACATCATAGAGAAAGCTCTTCACCCCCTCCAATATCTTCAGAGAATCACCCAAACGCTCGGCCGTGACTATTATCATCCTCGGCTTCGCGTCATCGCCGTCTTTTGACGCCGCCCTCTTGTATCCCAATAATTGTGAAGCATAGCGCGTATTTTCGATGACATCACGGCTGACCCCAGCCTGAACATTCGCTTTCGATCCGACTATTGTATAGTTCACCGTGATGACGATTTCCCTAAGCACCGTCAGTTTTTGGCTGAGTGGACGGTATATGAACGGGCATACCGCCAGATGGAGACAACGCGTGCCTAAGATTTCGACAGTCCCAATATATCGGACCGCCTCCTGCGGATAGTCTTCATCCGCTTTATAGATACCGCTATCTTTGGCAAAGACTAATTCTTCCGTCTCAAGTACATCGCGCGGCGTAGGGAGTAAATTATATTTTTCAGGCAGTTCTTCCTGGCGGAGAAGTTTGACCGTAAGCGAACGATATTCCGCGTTATCGGGAACAACGACGAACAATCCCTCGCTTGCAAGCATCGGCGCCCCAACCTGATTTATAAACCCAGCCTGGGGTATATCAAGCAATACATATCCTTCTTTTCCAAATGGCGTTTCCTGTTGCCAAAAACCATTTAAGCGGTAATCAACACAGATACTTCCCTCGCCATTGCCATTCAAATCCGTTGCTTCCAAGACTCTCTTGTCCGCAGGCCCCGGTTTTTTACCCGCTCCAATCAAATTTTTCCACAATTTGTCCGCCATAGCCATTCTCCTTGTCGAAATTAAATTTGAACTGCCGTCAAATTGCATGGACATCTATAGCTCAATCATAATATTTTAAAAAATGCAAAAATTAAATTTGATAATAGTATAGTCGGTAAACTTGGGCAATTCAACCTGCCGCGGCTTTGCTGCGCTATGCGCCAGCGATGCTCATCTCCTAAGTGATATAATGAATCCCAACGACACTATCGTATATGCGCTGAACCAACGCGCCCACCGCCACGCATTGGACGCAGGCCAAAAACAGCGTCACCTACGCCAAACGTTTGCGCACAATATAAAAACAGGAGGCATCGCTATAATGAATATCAACAACATCGGCGTCGGCCGAGAAGAAAGCCGCATCGACAAATTTTACACTTTCGATGAAACAGGATTGCGCACGCATTAGACAAACCATAGCGGCAGGCGCTGCTCCATGTTATAATCGTCCCAAACAGCGACATTATCTTACTTCAGGCTGGTGTATATACATGACAAAACAGAAA
>JAVVPF010000024.1:31925-50420 GCA_036655895.1 Cloacibacillus sp.
GACCTTCGAAAGCGGCATCAAGAAAACCGTTGAGTGGTACCTGGACAACGGCCAATGGGTGCGGGATATTTTGAGCGGAGATTATAAATGCCAGCGACTTGGACTGGGGGAATAGTGAGCTATCTCCGCAGGTTCGATCAATAACGAATAACTACCTCTGGTCAAATGTTATCATATATTGCAAGGCTCAAAAAATATAATTTGTACTGTTGCTAATTCAAGTGTATACTAGCCCCTAGAAATGACAATTGTCCCAATTCGCAAATAAAAGATATTATAAGGCACAACCATTACAATGTCTCAGTGAAAGGGGTTATTTGTATTATGAGCGACAACACAACAGAAATCATTATTGATTTAGAAAAAGACAACCTTCCTGACAACGTCAGTATCAACGAAATGGTACAAATAGAAGCGCGTAATCGTCTTGATTCAATACTCAAAAAGTACACGACTTGGATTGATGCTCAAGAGACCAAAAATAAAATGTTCGGAGTGCGTAACGTCATTTTTATCAACGGGGCACGTGGATCAGGAAAATCGACTTTTTTGAAGACGATGCTTCGCGAGTTATGTCATAGCGAGACTCCTTCTTTATCTCTTAAGAATCACCGCTTTGCAGAATTAGGCTATATCGACCCGACCCTTGCAGAAACTGGAGAACATATTATGCTCTCAATTCTGGTCAAAATGGAAGAGTTGGTGCGCAACAATACAAAGTACCCTGCCTGTGGATATGATGACAATATTCGTAAATATGAGGATTGGCGCCAGTGTCTCAAGTCCCTGACCAGGGGGCTGTCGTTGCTCTCTCCCTCTGGATTGCAACCAGCCAAAGATCCATACGGACATCTGGATGAATATATCGAGTTCAATGAAAGACTAAGTAATGTTCAAGGCAGTCTTGAACTAAAAGATTATCTGGCAGATTTAGTCAAGAGGACACTGGAAATTATAAAAAAAGACACTTTGGTTTTGGCTTTTGATGATGTCGACATTAATTTTAGCAGAGGCTGGGACGTACTTGAATTGATTCGAAGATACATGGATATTCCCAACTTATTGATCCTCATTACAGGAGACTTACAACTATATATCCAATTGATTCGCAACAAACAGTTTGATAATTTCGGAGAATCTCTGCTTAGAAACGATGAAGAAAGAAAAGACGAGCGTATGAGGCTGGTGGATCATTTAGAACAGCAATATCTTATGAAGTTGTTTCCAATTCCACAGCGCATTACTTTAAAATCAATGTACGAATTATCAAAAAACTACCCGATTAAGATCACATCTCGCGCCGACAATAATCCACTTGACGTACGCAAGTATGTAGCTGATATGCTGATCAAAGGATTCTCATTAAGGGCGTCAGATACTGGAGATGGAGGTATGACAAAGGATGTCGCTCAATATGTTGATGCATTATTAAAAGTGCCAACAAGGACATTGCTCCAGATTATTACTGATTATGCACATTATAGTACAGCTAAAAACACTTCTACGAACGATAACAATCTCCCGAATGCCCTGGCAGCCTCACTCAGAAAAGCCATGACGAGCAGTCTATATAAGAATACAATCGATATTAACGCACTGGAAGACAATAATTTTTCAGTACTTATAGAGGCTGTCTTTGACTTCACATTAAGAGACGGAGATTTGGATACTGGGTTTTATCTGCGCCCCCTGTCGTCCGATGACACATTAAAAGACATTTCCTTAGTGTTGTCAGCTGAAATAGCTTCGAACTGTTATCATGATCCCGCAAAAGTGTTCCGGTATATGCTCCAAGGGCTAGGTTCTGTCTCTCTTTATAACGCTGCATCTGGGACCCACAGTGGAGATGCCGCACGAGATTCTTTCAAAAACACGTTCAAGGAATATTTTGCCATCGGCCGTAATGAAACCTCAAGACATTGGGCGCTGAGGGCTCCAAGTGTACTGTTGGAAAATTCACTCAAAACCAATTCGGCCCTTGGTGTGGGCATTGGGACGATGCGTGTTAACCAGAAAAAATCAAAGAGATGTCCTGACGGCAAAGATACGTGGAATTCATTGTTAAAAAAGATTGAAAGTAAATGTGAAAGGGAAACTAAAAACCAGGCTCTCCAAAATTCCGTCTGCACGGCTGCGGAACTTGCATATTATTCTCTAAAAAGCATGGAAAGTTTTATGTTCTCTTCTTCTAATGCCCAGATCATTTCGGTGTTTAATATGTTTTCCGTGATTGAGCGATTGCTGGATATATTAGCTAATAACCCGAAAGATTGGGATGAGGATATTAAAAAAATCTCTCACACCATAATGTCCGGCAATACCGTAAGCGTGCCATTGTGGGTCAATGCACAAGGCGTAGAAGATGGTGAAGTGGAAACCGGAGACACATCGAATGAGAACGAGAACGACGTCTCAATGAGTTCTGTTGAGATTTTGATTAAGCAATGGCTGAAGAAAATAGAGGCAAACAAATTAAACGACCGTGTTGAACCGTCAGCCCTTTTGATTGGCAAGATATGGACGCGAATGTATTACACGCAGAGCGCTATTCGGGAAGAATCTCGGAGTTTAAACCCCTTTGATTATATTCGGATGAACATAATAGCCATTTTAAATGCAATTTTATGTGAGGAAAGTTCCTTTCATAAATCTTCTGTTAACCATTCGATACCCAACAGAATACAAAAGAATCCAGTTACACAACCGAATGAATTTGATATAAATCTCACAAATATATTAGGTGACAATTTCGAAACAATTAATACAGATGCTTCTTATAATGCTTTTCCTCTATTCACCATGGTTGTGACATGCCCTTTGATCTGGCCCTTTATAGACAATCTTAATGTACCATCCACTGATCCAAAGAATAAAAAAAATGCTCCAAGCAAAAACTTTCCCACTAATTTGAAAAAATTTATAATAAAATGGACAGAAGAAAAAAGTACAATCGATGCAGTCTTGAATATTAATAACGCTACACCCCAAACATATGAGCTGTTGCAGGGTATGAAAAAGATTTGGGTATCTGGCGAGACAGCTACGAAGCCCACTGTAGAGTCCGCTGCCCAATCCGACCAAAAATCAGGCGAAGGCAAATAACAATCTTAGAACGCCTATTTTTCAAAGATTTTGTATAGTTGGTAAATAAACTAAAAACTTATGTTTATGTAGAAACTGCTAGAGGGGGGAGCATTTAACATGTTGGAACGATACCGAATAGAACCCTTCTTACTGGCCAATACAATGCTTTTGCAGCATCTTGAAAGGACCGCCCCGCAATGTGGAAATATTGCCATGGATTCACAAACTATGCGGGTGCTTGTTTTTCATGCGTTTGCTTCCGGGCAATATAATACCCCAGACCATATCTTCAACAATTTATGGGAGGACTTCTGTAACAGACAATGTGAAAATGGCAGTTGGGTCTTGACTGCGTTAGACGGTTTGACTACACAATTTTTAGAAAGACACGGCAGCAAAATCATAGTAAAAAATGGGCGCTTTGCTGATTGGCAAAAAATACTCACTACCATTTCCTATCTTCCGGTGAAGGGTGCCTTCTTAGCGCGGGATAAAGAATACGCACAAATAGCATGTGAATCTTTAACAGAAACGCCTGTTTTGCCTTCCGTATATGACCCCGTTGTTGAGGATTATATTGCGGATAGCGGCTTGTATGATACTCATCTTCATCTGAATGGTTCTTCGCCGGCTGAATATTCATGGCTTAAGGTATTAAATTCGCCGCTTGCTGCAATCAAGAACCTTTGTGCAGGAGTATTTAACAACACCTCACAGAGAAAGGAATTAATTACTACCATTGATGCAAACTTGACGCCAGCATTGTTTCTTCAGCGCCTTCGTATAGCGCAGCAGTTGCGCAATGAAATATGGTCATTTTTATTTTTACATAATCAGGGTATCAATACTAATGTATCTAGAGATATCTATCAGATTGCCCCCGTACAGTGGATGTATTCGAACTGCGACCTGATGCGCGGCTGCGTTTCACCGTTTCATAATTATTCTTGCTTTGGTGTTTCGCGTCCGAAGATGGGCGAATACTATCGACTCGAATTATCCTGGCAAACAAAGCTTTTATCATATCTTCACTGTACTCCTTCTCCTATTTTAGAACACTATTTCTTGCTATACTTATTAATTAAACATCAATTTATGGCTTTTTTGGTGCAAAGAGAGAATTATGTAGGGTTCGATGAATTTCAAAAAGTAACGAGTTCTCAGATTCTAGACTATTGTGACGACAACTATTTAGAGCGTTTCTGTTATCTCCATAGTAACGATATGAACACAAGAAGTTGTTTGCGGCATATAGAAGGGCGTTTTTCGCCTGCGGCGACCGAGTCGGAAAACATCATGAAGTTACATCAAATCTTTAGCGACTACTGGCGTTATCTAAATCTTGGGAATGTGACACATGGGAACGTTCTAGGGACGGAAAATCACAGCGGTTTACAAGATATAGTGGACAAGATTCAAGCAAGACAGAAATGTACGCACACAGATGGCAAGTACACTCTATCTTTAGTTGCTCATTTTATAAAAAAGAAATCTAATTATAAGAGCTGTAATTATTACTTCGAAGACCAAAGAACATCAATTAAAAATAAAGCGCTAAGCTTAACATCACTCTTAGAAAAGTTGCCAGATCTGAAAAAATGGATATGTGGGATAGATGCGGCGGCTAATGAACTTGATGCACCACCTGAAATCTTTGCACCGTCTTTTAGATATCTCCGGCGTTGTGGAATTTCTCATGTTACCTATCATGCAGGAGAAGATTACCTGCATCTTATAAGTGGAATCAGGGCGGTTGACGATGTATTGGAATTACTAGAGTACCGCCCTTATGATCGCATTGGGCATGGCGTGTCGTTGGGAATAGCACCTCAACTGTGGTTGGATTCAATGCCATCGGAAATTCGAATGCGCCGCGGAGAGTGGTTGCTAAACTTGCTTTCGCTTTCTTCTCATTCAAAAGCACTCGGAAAGTACTGTATAGCGGAGAGGGCTGCAAGTGAAGCCGTAGAGCTTGGGTGTAAGATTTTTGATTCATCTCTTTCCTTTGAGGAGCTTAACATGATAATGAACCTCCGAGGATTGGAGCCAAAATACGTTTTCGATGCTCTGGATAAACCGGCGTGGAATTGGCACAGTGCTGAGTTAAATGATTTTTGGAGATTAGAAGCGAAACTGGTTGCTGAAAGTTTTGAGAAGTACGGCACCACATATATGAAACGGTTGGCAGATTACTGGAGGAACGTCACCGTCCGCGAAAGAATAAACAAGCTTATTTCTGTCCCTAAAGATTATTGCAATGCAGATGAACTTATTGCCTATCAGCAATCAATACTTAAAAAAATTCAAGATAAGAGAGTGCTAATAGAAATTCCAATTACTAGTAATTTGCGCATCAGTCAATATACACATATAAAACAACACCATATCTTTAGATGGATGAAAATTGGGGCGGCTACAGTTCCTGGAGATCCCAAGGTTATGCTCACACTAGGCAGTGACGACCCTGGGATATTCGCAACAGACATGAAATGTGAGTTTTATCACTTGTACGAGGTGCTTCGCGACGAGTTTAAATTATCGGCATCAGAAGCAATGCAGAAGCTTAAAGAGATTAACGAATGTAGCCGTATTTACAGTTTTAGAAACTGATTGAATTATGAATGAGTAGCGTGGGGGTAAGGGGGTAGGACACAAACCGTAGAAAAAAGCGACGAGTACGAAAACTTTATCACAGACCTTGCGCACGCATTAGCCAAACCATAGCGGTAGCCGCTGCTCCATGTTATAATCGTCCCAAACAGCGACATTATCTTACTTCAGGCTGGTGTATATACATGACAAAACAGAAACGTTATCTCCTGACCGGAGCGGCCGGGTTTATTGGCAGCAACCTGGCGCACCACCTCACCTTACAAGGGGACAAGGTCGTCGTTTATGACAAACTGACTTACGCCGGCAATAAAGCCTCCCTTGCAGGCATCCCGGACGAATTGTTATGCCTTGTCGAAGGCGACATCTGCGACACAGCGCTCGTCTGCGAGACGCTCGCCAAACACAATCTAGACGCGGTCTTTCATCTTGCAGCGGAAAGCCACGTAGACCGTTCCATCGACGGACCTGCCGCCTTTATCGAGACGAACATCAACGGTACCTTCTCCATGCTCGCAGCCGCGCGCCAGTATTATGAGACACTCGACGAAGAAAGCAAAAAAGATTTTCGTTTCCTGCACATCTCAACGGACGAAGTCTATGGCAGCCTCGGCGCAAGCGGCCTCTTCACCGAAGAGACCCCATACGCGCCAAACTCCCCCTACTCCGCCTCAAAAGCATCGTCCGATCACCTCGTCCGCGCGTGGTTCCACACCTACGGCTTTCCCGTGCTCACCACCAACTGCTCCAACAACTACGGGCCGCGCCAATTCCCGGAAAAACTCATTCCGCTCGTCATCCACAACGCGCTCGCCGGCAAGCCGCTGCCCATCTACGGCGACGGTAAAAACGTCCGCGACTGGCTCTACGTGGAAGACCACTGCCGCGCGCTCTGCACCGTAATGGCAAACGGAAAGTGCGGCGAGACCTACAACGTCGGCGGCAACCACGAAATGCAGAACATCCAGATAGTAAAGGCTATATGCGCCGTGCTGAACGAGATGCGCCCAAAGCAGGACGGCACAAAATACGAAACCCAGATCACCTTCGTCAAAGACCGCCCCGGCCACGACCGCAGATACGCGATAGACGCCGCAAAAATACGCCGCGAACTGGGCTGGCAACCGCAAGAGACCTTCGAAAGCGGCATCAAGAAAACCGTTGAGTGGTACCTGGACAACGGCCAATGGGTGCGGGATATTTTGAGCGGTCAATACAAAGGTGAGAGGCTTGGGCTTGTGAAATAGCGGCCTAGTCTCTTTCCACGCTATCTTTAGATAGCCTCTTGTTTACTTACTATCATTAGAGACAACAAGAGATAGAAGATACTGTCCATAGTCCGTCATTTTCAAATTCTCTCCGATCATGCGCAGTTGATTGCTGTCAATGAATCCGCGTCTCCATGCAATCTCTTCTATACAGGATACATAAAATCCCTGACGTGACTGCACCGCCTCTACAAACTCCGCCGCTTTCAGCATTCCTTCCGGTGTTCCAGTATCAAGCCACGCCATGCCGCGTCCTAAAAGTTCAACATGCAATTCTCCAAGCGCAAGATATGCGTTATTGACAGAGGTGATTTCTATTTCGCCGCGTGCAGACGGCACTACATGCCTCGCAATATCAATCACTCTATTATCATAGAAATAAAGGCCGGGGACAGCATAATTGGACTTGGGATTTTCCGGCTTCTCCTCTATAGATATAACCTTGCCACCCTCAGAGAATTCAACCACACCAAAGGAACGCCCATCTTTTACGGGGTAACCAAAAACCGTCGCGCCCGTATTTCTCGCCACTGCTTTATTGAGAATCTTTGTAAGATCCTGTCCAAAAAAGACATTATCGCCCAAAATAAGGCACACGCTATCCTCACCAATAAAGTCCGCACCAAGGATGAATGCATCTGCCAACCCCCGCGGAGTCTCCTGCACTTTATAAGTAAAATGCACTCCGATATCCATCCCGTCGCCAAGCAACCTCTCATAACTGTCTATATCTTCCGGTGTTGAGATAATGAGAATCTCTTTTATCCCAGCCAACATCAGCACAGAAAGCGGATAATAAATGAGCGGTTTGTCATAAATCGGAAGCAGCTGCTTAGAAACAGCACGCGTGATAGGGTAAAGCCGTGTACCTTTTCCTCCAGCAAGAATAATGCCCTTCATAGCATATACCACCCTATTTCAAAATAATATCGCAAATCCTGTCAACATCATCCAACGCTAAATCAGCATATAACGGCAACGTCAACACGCATTCCGAAATATGTTTGGCTACTGGGGTTGGTGAAATGTGGAACATTCCTTTATAACATTCAAATGAGCTGGTTATAGGATAAAAATATTTACGCGGAAAAATATTCTCCGCTCGCAGTTTTTCATCTATTTCGTCGCGCGTATATTTATAATTATCAAAGACTACCGGCATATAAGCATAGTTATGCCTGACGTTGTTTTTTATTGGCGTCAGTTTAACGCCATCCACACTGGAAAGCCGCTCCAAATATCTTTCTACAACAATCTTCCGTTTAGCTATTTCTTCGTCTACATGCCGCAGATTACATAGCCCCATTGCAGCCTGAAACTCGTTCATTTTTGCGTTGCCGCCGACAAACTCCACCGTCTCTGGCCCTGTTATCCCAAAGTTCTTTTGGTTGTCAAGTCTTCTTTTCAACGCCGAATCACGGAAAACAACGGCGCCTCCCTCTATAGTGTTAAAGACCTTCGTAGCGTGGAAACTAAACATTGAGGCATCGCCAAAGTTAGCAACACCTATGCCATTCTCCACTACACCAAAGGCGTGAGCCGCATCATAAATAACCTTCAGGTTATATTTAGCAGCTATTCGTTCAATCTCTGCAACATCGCATAGATTGCCATAAACATGAACAGGGAGGATAGCACTTGTCTTTGCTGTTATGAGAGATTCAATTTTTGTAACATCCATAGTGTAATCAGTGGAATTTGTATCACAGAAAACAGGCCGCAGGCCGTTGCGCACTATTGCATGCGTGGTTGATGCAAAAGTATATGGGGTAGTAATGACTTCCCCAGACAGGTCGTAAGCAGCTATGATATTCTCAAGCGCTAGGTGTCCGTTAGTAAACAGTGCAACATTGTCAGCTCCAAGATATGAAAGGAGCCCCGCTTCAAACTGTTGATGCTTTTCGCCCATGTTTGTAAGCCAATGAGATTCCCACAAAGACACCATTTCGTTTGCAAATTCTTCAAAGGGCGGCATTGAAGAACGAGTAACTAAGACATTTTTTTTCATTCAAACGAACCTCTACTATGAAATTAGTAAAACTATGTATATCACCAACTTACCCTGTAATATTGATGGTTCGTCCTCCATCAATCGTAATAGTTTGCCCCGTTATCCAGCTTCCATCATCTGACAACAAAAACTTTACAGCAGCTGCAATATTCTCCGGTTTACCCATGCCAAGTGGATAAGTTGCTTCCATTCGCTCCATTAGCGCTGTATCTTTACATATGTCTTCTGTCATTTCTGTTCTCATTCCACCAGGGAGGAGTGAATTCACCCTGACCCTGGGGGCCAGTTCAACCGCAAGACAACGCATAAACGAGTCCAACGCTCCCTTGGACGCCGCATAGACAGAAAATGCTTTTCCACCTCTATCACTGATATTACTGGAAATAAAAACTATGTTTTTAAGTTCTGTACCGTTCATTTTTTTTTGGACAAGAACCTTTGATATTATAGCAGCCGAAAGAAAATTTGTGTTGAATGTATCCCTCAATTTATCAAGAGACAGAGCTCTCAAAGGGAGCATCTCTACCATGCCGGCAGAATAGACCAGTCCAGATATTTTAATTTTGAGGTGTGTAAGGAGAACAACTAACGAATTCTCTACCATCTCAATGACCCCAAAATCACATGGCCATAAAAAAATTGTTGCAGTGTTGGAACAAAGTGATTTTGTCTTCTCTAGTTTTTCCATATTGCGTCCGTGAAGTATCAAGTTATATGCATCTGACAACGCAACAGCGGTGGCTCTGCCAACGCCAGAAGACGCTCCTGTAATCAGTATAAATGGACGTTGGTTAGTATTATCCATGAAATCCACCCTCGTATAAATTCAATTATTGAGCGGTAAATCCACCATCTACATGCATAATGGTTCCAGTAACCCATCTCGATGCTTCGGAAAGAAGGTACGCTATTGCATAAGCAACGTCGCTGGGCTGCCCCAGCCCTAAAGGATGCAGCCCTGTTATCACATCTTCATGCTCATTATCAAAATACCCGGAAACAGCTTTATCCATTGGCGTTTTAATAAACCCAGGAGCAATACAGTTTACACGTATCTTTCGTCCTGCAAATTCCATTGCTAGCGCTCTGGTCAATCCTTCTATTGCAGCTTTACTCATCGCATATCCTGCGTTGCAGGGACAGCCTACACTTGCGTAAACCGAAGAGATAAATACTACAGAACCGCTCTCACCAGCATATACTTTCCTGCTGCTGAAAGCTTTGGCAATTTCGGCAGCAGCATATGTGTTGACCGCAAACACTCGATGAAGCTTATCCATATCTACAGCTTTAAGCGGGCTAATATATGGGACACCAGCTGCATGCACTACACCATGGAGCTTGCCAAATTCTTTTACAGCTGTCTCCACTACGGAAGAGATAGAATGTACCTCCATTAAATCTATTGGTAACATTTTGACAGCAGAAGGACACCGGCCTAATGTTTTTACAAGGCCATCTTCATTCCTGTCTGCTAGTATTAACTCAGCCCCTAAAGCAGATAAAATCTCCGCCGAAGAACGACCTATCCCCGATGCCGCCCCGGTAACAAGATAGCGTTTGCCCTTCAGGGCAAATGGATTATCCATCATTGACAGCCTTCCCCTACACCAGCTTAGGCATACTCAAAAGTTTCACAGAACTTCATCGGCCCAACATTCATTAAAACGGATGTCCATGTCAACCCCACACCAAATCCTGCAAAACAGATCTTAAGGGTTCGTTCACAAATTTCATCTGACAAGTTCAACCCAATGGCTGCCGGAATTGTTGTCCCGCTACTATTGCCATAAACTTCTACTACATTACTAGGCATTTTATCACGAGAGACGTTCATCGCGTCTGCAAGTTTTTCAAGCATAAAACGATTTGGCTGGTGAAAGAGGTAATAATCTACGTCGCTATGAGTACAATCAGCTTCACCAAGCAGTGCCTCTATCAACCCAGGAACTTCTTCCATGACAAAGTTAAAAACAGCCGATCCATCCATTACCAAGTTATCTTTCGATCTGAAGTTATTATCCCCAGTATCTTCCATTATCCCCGTCTCAGGTGTAGAGGGCAACCGAAAACCTCCCGCTGGTATTTGAAGTGCGTTGCAACGGCTGCCATCCATCTTAAAATTGGCAAAAATAGCATGGTTTTCAGTCGTTTTCTCAATAATGGTGATTGACGCAGCATCTCCCACAAGAGGATAACTATTACGATCCTTTTGAGATACCTTACGACTCAAGACATCTGCCGTCACTAAGGCAACCTTATTTATCGCTGGCTGAGAAAGGAGAGAAAAAGCTTCTATAAGACCAACAACAAACCCACAACAGCCTTGGGTAATATCAAGGCATAGCATATCCTGCTTAAAACCTAATTTACCATGAATGACAGCGCTCGTCTGAGGGAGAAAATGATCCGGACTAGCTGTCATCAGTATCATCGCATCTAGCTCTTCTTTTGTTATGAAATCCTTTTGAAAGAGATATTCAAAACCAGCAGCTACCAAATCAGAGACGCAGGTTCCGTCTTTTACAACTCTATGTTTATCATACCCCATAACGGCCTTGAGTTTCAGCGATCTGGCTTCGCTGAAATTAAAAGTTTTCATATCTTCTAAAAAGGTACGCTCATTCTCTGGAACAATCAACAATTGACCGGTGATAGCGCAGCCTTTAAATTGCAGGTTCATTAAACCTGGACCTCGTATTTTTTGAGCAACGTGACAATCGCCTCGGTGTTGCAAAAATTTTCCGGCAATATATCTGTTCCCTTGATTGAGATTCCAAAAGTTTTATCTAAGGTTGCCACAAGCGTCACCAAATCAAAAGAATCCAGCATACCTTCTTCAAAAAAATCCTCTATATTGTCAAATTCAAACTCGGGTCGTATTTCTTTAAGGATGATTTCTATTTTTTCCATACCTTTCGCTCCCTTATATAAACTAAATCGAAAGTACCATCTGGTCGATAGCCGTAATGATTATATCTCTTTATCGCGTTTTCGTTAGTAGCTTTGACCCAAAGAAGATGTCTTTGGCTGCTAGCACATTGTGACAAATAACTTCTCAATAACTTTGCGCCGACCTTTTTGTCTCTATATGCAGGTGCTACGCACCAATATCGAATCACAGACGTTCGACCTACTGTTTCATACCACAGAAATCCAGCAAGAGAACCCATCTCCAAGGCGCCAAGTATTTCGTTGCGTTTTACGGCACCCTCAATATCAGGTCTTTGTGGTATCTGATCTACAAAAACATCAAACTCATCCTTCAGCAAATGTTCTATGTCATTAATTTGTTTATTGCTTATATAAGCTGCTTGTTGTGGATAAAGTTCAGCAACTTCAACATTACGCATAGCCAACCTAGAAAGCATCGAATATTTTCTAAAGTCAGTGGCCTGAAATATATCGCTTTCAGAAGAACGAGAAACAACGTCCGCAACCAATGGAGATTTGAGATTAATTTTAAGTTCTCTTAGATTCGCCCGTACTGTGCCCTTATCTCCAGCGTAAAACAACCTGTAGTAATTATTTTGCTCTATGATCCACAAAGCACACCTGTCGCTTACAAAACCGGACACATGATTGGCTTGGTTTAGCTGATCCAAGTTATAGATATTGGTCACATACTCCACGGAAACTTCTTTTAGCCTATCAATTTCCGTAATAATATTATATTGCATGCTAGTTTTCATTCACCATTTTGCTTAATTTCAGGCGGTCAATCTTTCCATTCGTATTTCTTGGTAATTCTTGCATCGAAATAAATACGGCAGGAATCATATACTTAGGAAAGGCTTCGCCAATTTTCTTTCTCATTTGCGCAACATCCTTCTCCTCTTTGGACTCATAGATCAGCGTGATCGCTTTTTTCGAAAAATTATATACAACGCAGGCGTTATCTACAATCTTAAGCGTGTTTACTACAACGTGCTCTATCTCACCAAGTTCAATTCTGTATCCCATGTGCTTAATAAGGCTGTCTCGGCGTCCTTTGAAGATTATCTCGCCGAGATTATTTTTGTAAACGATGTCGCCGGTTCTGTAAATCGTCTCCGGATAGGCTGAATTAAGCGGATTCTGCGTAAATGCCGCGGCAGTCCTCTCTGGATTATTGTAATACCCCATCGCAAGCGAGGTTCCTCTTACACATAGCTCCCCATCTTCGCCACTGGCTGCCATTTCATTCTGTTCGTTTAAAATTAATATATCTGTATTCCGACATGGAAAGCCTATCGGAATGGGTTCATCATCTTTAAGTTCACGATCCACTACATAATAAGTACAGTCCAGCGTTATTTCTATAGGACCATATAAATTAGCAAAGGTAACACAGGGAAGTGCATGACGCCAGTAATTAAACTGTTTAGTTGGAAAAACTTCTCCGGCAAACCACGCTAGTTTAAGGCTACTTAGATGAACGGCCGCGAGTAGATCCATATTAGCAATATTGACCATAATAGTTGGGACCCAAAAACAGAATGTGACCTTATGCGTTTCCATGAAATCTAAAATTTTTATGGGAAACACCGCATACCCATCAGGTATTATTGCCATAGTAGCCCCCTTAGAGGCCATAAGGCATAGCTCGTAACTGTAAATATCAAAGACGTTTGGAGAAAGAGAACCTATTACTTCGTTCTCACTGAAATTAAAAACACTCTGAGCCCATTCAGTGAAGTCTATAAAACTTTTGTGATTTAGAACTACTCCTTTGGGTGTGCCAGTAGAGCCCGAAGTATTGATAATGCAATACGGATCGGTATCTATGATCTTTTCAAGCCTTTCAAAAATATGCTCTTCATGTGCAGGCTCGAATTTTTTCAATTCGTCAAGATTCACGAGCAATGCAGTAGAATCGTATTCTCTGAATTTTTCGATGCCCGCAGTATCCGTTATAATCAGCGCTGGCTTAGTGGTTTGCAGAATATTCTGCAAGCGCACTGATGGTATCTTTGGATCTATATTCATATAGATATTACCGCTGTAGGTAGCAGCAATATCAGCAACTACACTTTTTATACTTTTAGAGATAAAGACAGCAATAGGTCGATTGTAGGCACCGCCAGTTAGGGCCACAATCTCCTCGGCGAGCGCTTTAGCCCTGGCGGAAAGTGTGGCAAAAGTAATGCGGCCATCCCCTTCGATAATTGCCGTACGATTTGGGGCACGAGATGCCGTCTTTTCCAGATACTCTACAAGATTGATTTGCATTGATGTATCTCCTCGCTGAAGAATATATCTATAGCACTAACTGATATAAATCAGATACCGTTTTAGCTTCTTTTACCAAATTTCCATCTACTCTCTTTTTAAATTCATCTGCGGCAAAGACAAGAAAAGTAATCCGGGCTAACGAATCCCACGCCTCAAGTGCGTCTAATTCTGTCGCAAAAGTTATTGTGCCCTCTTCTTCCTCTACTATATCACTAATTTTTTCCAAGAATTTTTTTTCATCCATAACCCTCATTGCCTCCTAAAAAATATTAATTTAATTTATCTTAACCGCAGGATAACCAAAAACAGACCACCCGTCCGACACATTCGTAAAGACCCTACTTCCAGCACCCACCCTTACGTCATTCCCAATTCGCTTCTTTTCAATAACAAATGCTTGATCTCCAAAAAAACACCTTTTCCCAATCACGACATTGCCCGAAATATTAGTAGAAGATAAAAAGGTGGAGTAATCTCCTATCACTGTATCATGCCCAACTGCAAATTTTGTGTTAAGCAAAACCCCTCTGCCGATAGTGGTATTCGGGCCAACTGTCACATAATGGCTTATAATACATCCTGCTCCTATTTTAGCATCAGAAGCAATTATGGCAGAGGGTGCAATTATAGTTGGAAAAAAGACATGGTTATAACCAGCCAATTTATTAAATAATTTCTCTTTGCCATAAGGATCCGCCACAGCAATTACAATATATAATGGCTTATCTTTCTTCGCAATAGTTTCATCAAAATTTAAAGTTGGTAGCTTTCGATGAGATATCAACGTGCCGACAGGAATAGTGTCATCAAAATATCCAATATGATTCCACCCATCCAACATTTCAACAGTCATAGCAAGTTCACGTCCAAGTCCATGCGTACCATAAATTACCAAATCTTTATTCATATTACGTTAAACCTCTCCATTTTGTATGGTGTATCACTAAAATATCCTACAAAAAAACAACGTGGCCTATATAAGGCTATAAGTTGTAAAAAACAGTCTCTACAATTTCATTAAATTGAGGCTTATATTTCTTGTTTTCTAATCAAGGATAGCACCATACACAAAAAATAGTCAAAACTCTCAATTTTAAACAATTTTGAAGCAGCCGTGTAAATAATTACACCCACTAATATCTGAGACATCAGCATGATATATATATTATAATCTATGTAGTTTAATAAGTATACCACGCCTCCCATAAAGGCCGCAATAATTATGGGAGGAAAAAGATCCATTACCTGTTCAAGATACCCATACTTCAGCAAGATTTTATTTGGATAGCTGTTTATAAAGGAACTTATTATACCGCTTATGACTGCGCTCCAGGCAATGGCCATAACAGAACCCCAACATATTATCGCAAACATAAGGACAGAAATCCCCATTATTTTTTTAATAATTTCAAGCTTAAGAAATATATCACTTCTTCCCAGCGCGTTTATAGCTTGAAGGTTTGCCGTATGAATGGGGTATAAAATGAACGATAAGCAACATATCCGTATGAATGGAACGCACGGAAGCCATTTGTCGGTAAGCACAATCTTAACCACTGGTTCCGCCGTAGCAATAAGCCCCATCATGAGCGGAGCAATAATAAATGAACTCATGGTGATAGCACGTCGCATCATTTCCTTGACGCGCCGCGGATTGTCCTGCTCACGAGATAAGGCCGGTAACATCACAGCTTGAATCGAACCATCTATATTGCCAACTATAACCTGAGGGAATATTTGCCCTCTATTAAAAAACCCAAGGGTAGACGGGGCGAACATTTTACCAATGACGAGATTCTGCATTTCTCGGTACCCAGTATCCAGCAAAGCAGATATAAGCAGCTTCCATCCGAACGCAAGTAGAATTCTTACTCGCACCAACGAGAATAAGAGTTTAGGTCGCCATCTTACGGTAAACCACATTATTACACATAGAAAGAACTGGTTTGTTAACTGTTGCCAGACAAGAGCCCAAATGCCGAAACCGCGAAGGGCCATTGCTATTCCGATAGCCCCCGAACATAAAGCAGCCCCCAAACTGCTATAAAAGAGCTGCTTGAATTTGAATTCGCGAGACACTACCGCATTCTGTATAGAAGTCACTGCACCAAAGAAAAGAATTAGAGAAAGGAACCGTAAGACATGACATAACGCCGACATTTCATAAAAAGTCGCAATATATGGAGAAGTAAAATATAAGACTACGTATAATACTCCGGCCACAAATAGACTGATATAAAACACCGAGGAAAAATCAACATCAGAGGCATGCTTAGCCTGTATCAGTGCCGTGTTCAAGCCGCTTTGAACAAATACCTGTCCTAGATTAATAAATACAAGCACAAGCGCTATCATTCCAAAATCCGAAGGAACTAACAATCGTGCAAGCACTATTTGTACCGCTACCTGGATAATTTGGTTTCCGCTTCGCTCCATAAATTTCCAAAAAAGAGAAGATATTATCGACATAGTATTAAACGTTTGATTATTTTTAGAATATAGCATAAACGTGGAGCAACACGGCTTATCCTAACGGTCAAATTTACGCCTAATGGCATTTGCTTTAATGCTGCGTTTAATTCCTCGTTATTTAAAATTTCGCTATAAGAATCTTTTAGCATTAACCTTTGTATTTTATATGTATTTTTTATATGCTTAACCGCTCGTGCATATCTATTATTATAATACATGTCAAGACTCTCATACATTTTTATCATTTGATCACATAGTTCAATTTGACTCTTTTTACTTGATTGCGCCGTTCTCTCCGACCATGACCCCTTTGCCATTGTACGATAAGCTGACATCGCTGCGTTCAAATAATGAACAGTCCCCTTCGTTGCTAGGAAAGCTTGAGTTGGAGCATCTCCAACTGGAGCTACTTTAAAAAAATCCACATCCATCATAGAAGAATAAACAGCTGGGTAAAAGATAGAATTAGTAGCCATGAAACCGCCGCCACCAGCAATCACTGCTTCTGTAGAAACATCCACATCTTCACTATATGGTGCTATAAAGCCTATTGTTTTACCATTCTTAACCATTATAGCTCGATGAAAACAAAGTGAACATTCTGGATGCTGTTCCATATAGGAACATTGACGCTCTAGTTTTCTAGAATCTGTCCAATAATCATCACCCTCACATATTGCAATATACTTACCATTTACGAGAGGCAGGATATATTTTTGAATGAATGGTATTTTTTGTGAATATTGATTCTCGTCTTGCAAAATTGGAATAATGATACTAGGATATTTACGGCAATATGATTTTATGACTTCACGCGATCCATCAGTTGATGCATCATCATGAACGATAACTTCGTATGGGTATTCCGTTTCTTGCGCCATAATAGAATCAAGGCACTGTTCCAAATAATCCCCGTGGTTATACACTGTAACGATAACGGATATTAATGGCATCTTCAACCTCCATAAATAATTAAAACTGCTAAGGGAACTAATCTAACCTTCTACATATTTCTCGCATATTAGTATAGTCTTCATATTGCCAATCCGGTTGCGTCAAGATGGTTGTTGTTGAGGAATGCGGACAAAAACCTGGACAAAATTAAGCTGCATATTGATGCAGCCTTCTGTAGTCTACAGGGCTATGATATCCCAGCGACTTCTTAATGCGTTTATTATTATACCATTTTATGTATGTATCAATGTAGCTGATCAACATCACTGTCGTATAGCCTGCGAAGTTTCTGCCGTAAAAGCACTCGTTCTTCAATCTGCCAAAGAAGCCTTCACAGGCAGCGTTGTCAGGCGAACAACCTTTCTTTGACATCGAACGTTGCAGGCCCATTGTCTGCGTTCGGGCTATCCACCCTGGCCATCTGTAGTGACAGCCCCGGTCGCTGTGAAGTATCGGCCGGAAGGCCCCTGTCAAGCTCTTCGCTGCCAGCTCCAATGTCCCGTTCGCAAGTTTTGCATCAGGGCTGGCTCCCATGTTCCAAGAGGCCACGGCGCCATCGTAACAGTCAATGATCCCTGATAGATAGACTTTTCCGGCCGAAATCGAGAATTCCGTGATGTCCGTGAGGAGTTTTTTAGATGGTCTGTCTGCGTGAAAGTTCCTTTGTATTAAATTAGGCACTTCAGGGCTTAGTTCTCCTTTGTACGAGGAGTAATGGGCCTTATGGACTGCCATTACGCATAGCCCTGTTGACTTCATTAGGCGGCGGACTACTTTTTCGGAGATTATCGTGCCGATTGCCTTAAGTGTCGACGTAATGCGTCTATATCCGTAGGATTGATAACTGCTGTTTATGATATCAAGCTTCTGCTCCAAAGAAGC
>JAVVPF010000025.1 GCA_036655895.1 Cloacibacillus sp.
CCCCGTTTTATATGGAACTTCTAGCTGTTTGTATCTTTAGGAGATATACCGCCGCAGGTATCTGTCGAGAACGTAGTTCATGTAGGAGTGCCGGAAGGAGAAGGCGGCGAGCGGTTTTTCGTTTTTCATCACGTAGGTGGCCTCGCCCTCCTTTGAGATGATGTCGATGTTTTTAAAGGGAAAATCGGCACGCGTGACACAGCGGTAGTTTGAACGTTCCTCCGCGAGACGCTCGAGGGCTCTCGTATGTTCGACGAATTCTTCTTGTGTGTAGAAGAGTCCCGTGCGTTCCACAAGCCACGGCGTGCAAAGCGGCACGCGGCCTTCTTTGATCTCTTCCAACGTATATTCTGGATATATCTCGGTGACGCCTACCTCGGAGAGCGAGCTTAGAAAAGCCCTTCTTCTGGCGTGGTAGTATTCCATCATTTCTTCTCGTTTGCCTTCATTCATAGTCCTTGTGAATATCCGCTTCGCCAGGTGCTCGGGCATTGACTCCAGCGACAGCCGGTGCATGAGTTTGATGATGTCTCCGCCGCCCGCCGCTCGGTTGTTTTCGATGTCGTGGTGGAGTTGCGCGACATCCTCTATGCCGTATGTCTTCACAAGCGGCTTTGCATAGACGAGAAAATTGTCGAACTGTTTCTTGATGAAGGCTGCTTTATCCGGACTATTTGAGAAAAAGGCCGTCACCTCGGACTCCATGCCTTTGAAGCAGGAAAAGCGCATCGAACAAAGGCCCTCCGCCACGCCGGCGTATTCACTGATTACCGGCCTGCTGGGGATCGTAAGGTAGTAGGGTTCCACCTGTCCGGAGGTATAGAGCGGTATCCATGACTCTGCGGCGCGGAACATTTCTTCCGCGTCCAAGTTGAGATCGTGGATTATCCTTATTCTGTGCCCGCCAGAAAGCATTACCTGCATAAGCGCCGTCCAGCCGTCGCGGAAAAGCGGCGCGCGCGCGAACCAACTGAAGTCGGAGGCACATATATTGATGTTCACCGGTTCTTTGCTTGCGAGGATAGTCTTCGTGAATTTCAGAAAGGCCTCGTAGACGCCGTCGAAGCCGTGTGCTATCTCCTCCATGTACTGCACGCTCGCCGTCTTTTCCGCTCCTACATGGCGCGTGGCTTTTGGCGCTTCCGCCGAATCTATTCCCTCCAGCAGGATGTTAGTCCGCGCGGCGTCTCTGGTCTCGCGAAACCACTCAAAGAGCTTCGCCGTCATGTACTCGTCGTTTCCGGCCTCTTCCGTGGATACGCGGATCTCTGCGGAAAGTTCCTTGGGAATGCCCTGCGAGCGGCAGAGGAAGGCAAAATAACGGCAAAGTTCACGCAGGATCGGATCTTCCAGCCCGATGCAGCGGCTGCCGCTGCGATAGCGCGATATTGAGGAGCTGTCTACATTAACGTAGCGTGCGAGCGCGGCGTTCGTGGTATTAAAACTATCCATGAGGAGACAGAGCCGCTGCGCCGTTCCGACGCGCTGCTTTTTATTTGCACTGCGCACAGAGGGACGGGGCTCCTTACGCTTTATCTCTATGAGCTCCGAGTCGTCGGCGTTGAGCCAGCGAGCAATGGCGTCATACAGCACTTCGTCCTTGTCGGCTCCGGCCACTTTTCGGAGTTCGTGGGTTGTCTTGTCGCAATCGGCCAGTTTTGCCGCGCCCGCCGCGATTTGAGCCACCGCCGTGCCGTGCCGCGCCGGTTTATGCCGCGCCCCCAGATAGCGGCTGATAGATGAAGGGTCAAGCTCAGAGCCGCGCGCGAGCTCTGCGCTTGTAGCGCCCAGGATCTCTTTGACCAAGAAAAGTTTTTCATGAAAGCGCATGCTCATCCTCCTTTAAGTGAGACTATTATCCGGCCCCTTTGGTGGTTTTACAATATAAATTGTCGAAGCGGCAAAAATTGGCACTGGCAATTTTAAGCATCCCGGCAATCGTTGGCGGCTATGGCGGCAGAGGTTGAGCTGTCGTCGCAGGCGGCGAAAAACCGGCGCGGAATGCCGTTAAGAGAAGACAAGACAACATACGGCGGCTTGTGCCGCGTCATCTTGCGCAGCCGCGCTTATTTTTTCTTATTATTAGACCGGTCCCACATATAGGCCACAACTCCGCCCCCTATTCCGCAGACCAGCCAGCCGATCACGCGTGCCGTGCCTGTGAGGTCCAGTATGTCCATAAACAGAATGACCGCTATCGCAAGCCCCAGCCCGCCGAACTTCTTGATGTCCATTTAATGATGTTCCTTTCAGTTGTTGCGTTTTTATCGCGTCCGCCATAGCAAACGGCCTGCGTTTACTCAAAAGTCCCCTTAACTGCGACCTCTCCATTATCCATCATCACGCGGCCTCTGGCGAATACATATTTCAGCTCCAGGTTTTTGTCCAAGAGCAGGAGGTCTGCGTCGAACGCCTCTTTTACGCGGCCCTTGCGGGGGAGCCTGTGATGCTCCGCGGTGGTTGTGGAAATGACGCGCAGGGCCTCTTCCATTGAGATGTTTTCTTGCAGCACGCAGTCGCGGAAGGCTTCGATGTTCGAGGCGACTCGTCCTATCGTCAAGCCTTTGTAGCTGCCGTCTTCATCAAATAGCGGCATAGAGCCCTGTCCGTCGGAGGAGAAGGATATGCGCGACGCGGGTACGCCGTCTTGCAGCATTATTTTGAGCGCCCTGGAGCAGGGCACTTCGCCTTCGGCTATGAACTGGGGCGTGGTGCTTGTGGTGAAGTCGACGTAACCGCCCATTTTTCCGTAACGGCGCGCCTCTTCAAAGAGCTCGGGATTTCTGTTCATGTGGGTGGGGACGAACTGCGATATGGGTATTTCCGTCTCCGCCGCGCGAAATAGGTATCCAATGCCGTCTTTGCCGTCGCCGAGATGTACGTTGACCTGCCCGCCGATTCCCGCAAACATTCCTCCGACGCGCGCTGCGGCCGCCACCTGTATAAATTCTTCAAAGGTCGGCTGTGAGGAGCGGTGGTCGGAGATAGCAACCTCGCCTACGCCGATCACTCTGTCGATGAGCGTTATGTCGTCGCGGATGCCGGAGCAGACTGTCTTTATTGGAAGCTGGTATGAACCGGTCATCACCCACGCGCTCACGCCCTCGGCAATGAGGCCGTTTGCCTTTGCTATCAGCGCGCCCATGCTTCGCGTGACGTCGTCCGTCCCCCGGAGGCCGATCACGGTGGTGACGCCGCCGCGTATCATCTCTGAGAGCGCAAGCTCCGGCGTGCGCGTAGCCGGGCCGCCCTCGCCGCCGCCGCCGGTTATGTGGACATGTCCGTCGACAATGCCTGGCGTCAGGTACATGCCTTCGGCGTCGATGATTTTTAAATCAGGCATCGTATTTTCCGCGGGGAAATCATTTCCTATCCAGGCTACGATTTCGCCGCAGATGAGAAGATCTTTTTTCCCCAGCGCCTCGGGCGCGTATATTTCGGCGTTTTTGATCAGTGTGAACATTATGTATCGTCAGTTCCTTTCAATTCAATTTAAGTAGCTTGCAAAACATGTCAGAGGGGCAGCTAAACTGCTTTGAGAGCCTGTGCGTGAAGGTAGCGCGGATGTGCTCCAGGCATCTTTCCGCGGCGGCTGCCGGGTCCCTGTTTGCCACGGCCTCTATGATATGGGCGTGTTCGTGCGGTGTGTCGCTGTTATAGTCTTTCATGTCAAATAGGACCTTCTCTTCTTTGCTGAAAGGGCCAAGGTAGTAGACGTAGAGCTGTGTGCGCCAATAGACCGGGCTGTAGCTGCGTTCGATATAGCGGTTTTTCGCTATCCGAGAGAGGCTGAGATGGAAGAGGTCGTTTGCCTTTATATATTCTATCTTTTTGCCCTCGTCATAAAATTTTATCTCCTGTTCGTTGTAGAAGCGTAGTATTTCTATGTCGGATTTCTGCGCCTTTTCCGCAGCGAGCCAGCCTATTTTTTCCTCCAGACTCTCGCGTGCTTCAAAGGCCTCGCGCATGTCGTCAAACTCAAGCGCGGGTACGCGGCAGCCTCTCTTGCCGGGAGACTGCTCAAGGAAGCCGTTGGCGACAAGACGCCCCAACGCGTCGCGGACGGGCGTTCTGCTCAGCCCCAGCTCTTCTGCGAGAGAGGTCTCGTAAATGCAGTCCCCGGGCCGTACTTTGTGGTTTGCGTACATCTCTGTCACGTAGCTCTGTACAGTTTCAAACGCCTTACTGTCGTTCTGGCCCGCCATCGGTGATACCTCCACGAAAATTTTGGGTTGACTATTGCGTACCCGTATTGTATTAATGGGTACGTTATGATATTATGCGCTTATATCATAAATTATCTTTATTAGAGAGTCAAGCTGTAATACAACTTTCGAAAAATGGAGGAGTGTAAGATGTCACAACAGCAAAACAAAGCGCGGTGGGTGCCGGATACGTACATCATTATCTTTTTCGTTGTTCTTTTTGCGGCGCTTCTCACGTGGACCGTTCCTGTGGGGCAGTTTGAAACAAAGGAAATCAAATATACGATCGGCGCGTCAGAGAAGACGCGCAACGTTCTCGTCCCTGAATCTTTCAAGTATAAACTTGACGATAACGGACAGCCGGTCAAGCAGGGCATCAAAATTTTTGAACCTTACGGAGAGACTGGAGTTCTCAACTATACTTTTGAGGGTTTTTGCTCCGGAGATAAATGGGGTTCCGCCGTCGGCGTAATGGCCTTTATCCTCATAGTAGGAGGCGCCTTCGGGATAATCCTTCGCACTAAGGCCGTTGAAACAGGCATCAAGAAGATGATCTCGAAGTCAAAGGGCATGGATAAACTTATAATCCCTATTCTCTTCGTGCTCTTTTCGCTTGGCGGCGCGGTCTTTGGTATGGGCGAAGAGGCTATACCATTTGTCTTTATTGTTGTGCCGGTAGTCATTTCACTTGGTTACGACTCTATTGTCGCGGTGATGATAACCTATGTGGCGACGCAGATAGGCTTTGCCACCTCCTGGATGAACCCTTTCAGCGTGGCTATTGCGCAGGGCATTTCGCAGATACCGGTCATGTCGGCGGCGGGTTTTCGTATGTTTATGTGGGTCTTCTTCACGCTTTTAGGCACAGCCTACACATGGCGCTACGCAATGAAGATCCGCAAAGATCCAAAGCTTTCGCCCGTATACGAAGCAGATGCCTTCTTCCGTACCGATATAAAAGAAACCGAGCTTTCGGACGAAACATTTTCGACAGGCGACATGCTTGTCATTCTTACTATAGTGGCGGGCATGGTGTGGATAATATGGGGCGTCGTTGAAAAGGGGTATTACATTCCAGAGATAGCGACGCAGTTTTTCATCATGGGGCTTGTCGCGGGATTCATCGGCGTAATATTCAAGCTTGACGGGATGAAGGTAAACGACATCGCCTCCTCGTTCCGCAGCGGTGCGGCGGATCTTCTTGGCGCTGCGATGGTTGTTGGTATGGCGAAGGGCATCATACTCGTACTCGGCGGAGATTCGCCGACTGAGCTTACGGTGCTAAATACGATACTGCACAATGTCGGGAACGCAATCGCCGGCGTCTCTCCTGTCGTCACGGCGTGGGTAATGTACGTATTCCAGTCTGTATTTAACTTCTTTGTAGTCTCTGGCTCTGGACAGGCGGCGCTTACAATGCCTCTTATGGCTCCGCTTGCGGACATTGCCGGAGTCTCGCGCCAGGTGGCGGTAGTCGCCTTCCAGCTTGGTGATGGATTTACGAACCTAATCGTTCCCACTTCCGCATGCCTCATGGCCTGCATAGGCGCCGCGCGCATCGACTGGGCAACCTGGGCCAAATGGCAGATAAAATTTCAGGGCGTCCTCTTTCTTTTCGGCTCGTTATTTGTAATGGGCGGCGTGCTGATCGGGCTGAAGTAAAAATATCCAGCTCTCAGCTCGTAAAAGTGTAGCTAAAAAGAGGCCTCGGCGTTTGTCGAGGCCTCTTTTGAAACATATCTCAAGATCAACAATAGCCGCCTTCTCCTGCAAAAGGGAGAAGGCGGCTATTGTTTTTAGGTTTTTTTGTGATGATATTAAACGACGTTTGGCTCTATTATCTTTTCGCCGCGCTCAAACCTTCTGTAGTCCATGATCGTTGGATCGATGGGCGGTGTGTCTCCGTTGAGCAGAGCGGTCATTATCTGACCGGCCACAGGGCCAAGCATGAAGCCGTGGCCTGAGAAGCCCGTGGCGTGCCAGAAGCCCTTGACGTCTGTTTCGCCGAGTATCGGCGCGGCGTCCGGGGTCATGTCGTAATGTCCGGCCCACTGGCGCACTACGCGGATGTTCTTCGCGCGCGGCAGGAGCTTGAGGATGGTCTTCGCAATGCTTGCCACGGAATGGACCGTCGAGGTGTAGCCGAGGAGCGGTTCATGCGAGGGGCTTTCGCCGGCGATGATGGAGCCGTGCGGACGCTGCTGGATGTAGTAGTTGCCGGAGAAGCTCATGAGCATCGGAGGGCAGACGCCCGGATCGACAGGCTCTGTGATGAGGATCTCGTGACGTTCGGCCCAGTTCGGCAGTTTGATGCCGGCCATGGCCGCGATGTCCTGCGCCCATGAACCCGCGCAGTTGATGACGTTGTCGCATTCGATGACGCCGCGGTTGGTCTCTACGCCCTTTATTTTGCCGCCCTCTGTTTTGAGGCCGGTCACTTCGGTGAATTTATAGAATTTTGCGCCGTAGCGTTTTGCCGCTTCCTGGAATGCGAAGGTGGTGAGGAACGGGTCCGCGTGTCCGTCGCGCTGGTAGAAGGTGAATCCGAGTGCGTCGTCAACGGCTACTCCGGGGCATATCTCCTGCGCTCTTGCCTTGTCGGTGAACGCTTCCGTGTTGATGCCGAGCTTGTGCTGGAGCACTACGTTTTTCTGGAACTGGTCCCATTCTTTTTCTTTGTAGGCGACGAGAAGGTATCCGCCCTGATTGAGGCCTGTGGGGAGGCCGAGTTCTTCGTCGAGCTGCTCAAAGGTGTCAAGGCAGGAGAGCGCCATGCGGCAGTTGAGCTCAAGGCCCCACTGCGCGCGGATGCCGGCTCCGCAGCGGCCCGTCGAACCGGAGCATACTGTGTTTTTTTCAAGAAGGACGACGTTCTTTCTGCCTGACTTTGCAAGATAGTATGCTGTTGCAACGCCGACTACGCCGCCTCCGATGATGACTACGTCTGCTGTTTTTGGGAAATCCATTACCTGCACCTCCTAATCGCAGTCCTCAGCAAGGAGGCTGAGTTTTATCGGTTTAACCGGGGGTCTCATGGTTCCCGGGGTGAGCTCGGAGACCTGTTTGCCCGTCGCCTTCGCGATCTCGCGGAGGATTATGTCGCGGCAGCCGCGGCCCTGGCAGGGGCCCATTCCTATGCGGAGTTCGCGCTTCAGTTCGTCGAAGGTGTCGTATCCGCGCGCTATCCATTCGCGGATCTCGTCCATTTCGATTTCTTCGCAGCGGCAGACGATGTTTGCGGTCTTGCGTTCAGGAACGCTGATCGCGCGGACTTCGTCTGCGAGCTCTTTGGGGATGACTACGCTTACGACGTATGTCCTGTCTTTCGACGGCTCTGTGACGGAGACGACTTCGCCCTCGGCGACCGGCTGGCCCATTCTGTTGAGGCAGACGACGGTCTGTCCCTTTTCGGGAACGGGGATGAGTTCGTAGGGGAGTTTTATTACGGCCTTATCGGGCGCGTAGGTCATGTCGATTACGAAGCAGGCAAGTCCGGGGCAGCGCGAGACGCAGATGCCGCAGCCTGTGCACTTGTCGTAGTTTATCTTCGGGGTGTCGTTGATATCCTCAAAGGGCAGCACTGCGCCTGTCGGGCAGCTTGTGAAGCACGGGTTGCAGGGGATGCGTTTGGGGCATTCTATTACGACGTAGCCGCCCTTTTTCTGCTCCCATTTTTCCTGTGGCGGGAGCACGGCGCCTTCGACGTGATCGGTCAGTATTCCGCTGTTGAAGAGTTTTTCTTTTGTTTCTTTATCGCAGCCGCAGGTCATTGTTTACGCCTCCCATTCCGGTACGAGTACCTGGCCTATGCCGGCCAGTATCTTTTCTCCGACTTCGCCGGCGCGGAGATGGTCGAGCCGTGTCCAGTATTCGTCGAATTTTTTATCGTCTACGGGAAGTCCGAGCGCTTTGGCCGCGGAGTGTCCCGCTACTCTGCCTTCTACCATTGCGGCGGAGGCTTCTTCTATTCCGGAAGCGTCTCCCGCTACCCACATGTCGGGGTTGCTGGTGCGCATCGTCTTGTCACGGAAGGGAACGTGTCCGCAGAGCTGGGGCACGAACTGCATTTTGCATCCGGCCTGCCAGAAGAGCTCTGTCGTCGGCGTGAGGCCGACGGCCATGCAGATGATGTCGCAGTCAACTTTGACGGGTTCGCCCTTGGGCTGGAATTTTTCGTCAAGCTCCTGGATCATCGCGCCTTCAAGCACTTTGTCGCCGAGCGCTTCGGAGACTGTGTGGCGAAGCAGTATCGGGATGCCGAGGCGGCGTATCTTCGCCGCGTGCACCCAGTAGCCGCCGATCTTGGGCATCGCTTCAACTACCGCTACGATGTCAACGCCGGCCTGTTTCAGCTGGTAGCTGACGATGAGGCCGATGTTGCCTGCGCCTACCATAACTACTTTTTTGCCTGGGACTACGCCGTAGACGTTCATAAGCGTCTGCACTGCGCCCGCTCCGTATACGCCGGGGAGGTCGTTGTTCGGGAAGGGGATCATGCGTTCCTGAGCGCCGGTCGCCACTACGGTTTTCTTTGCTTTGAGTCTGTAGTATTCGTCTTCGCCGCGCATTACGGTGAAGAGGCCGTCTTCGGGATAATAGCCTGTTACTGTGGAGTTGAGGCGGATGTCGACTTTGTCGCCGAGCGCTTTTATTTCGTCAAGAAGGATGTCGGCAATTTTGAAGCCGCGAGTTCCCGCGTATTCGTCGCGTGAACCGAAGAACTTATGCGTCTGTTTTACGAGCTGGCCGCCGGGATGGAGGTCGCTTTCAATGATTGTAACTTTGGCTCCCGCCGCCGCCGCTTCCGCTGCGGCGCACAGCCCCGCCGCTCCGCCGCCGATAACGAGGAGGTCAGTTTCCTGTACGTTTTTCATCATTCATTCCTCCTTAGCAGACTTCCATGGGGACGCGGCCCTTGTCAAGCTGGGTCTCCACCTTCATGCCGGCCATAAGCGGCGTAACGCAGGTGCGTACATTCGGCACGCCGTCTACCACCATGAAGCATGAGCTGCATTTTCCGATGGCGCAGAAGAAACCGCGGGTGCGCTTCATCTCGGGCGTCACCCTGTAGATGTGGACGCCGTTTGCGTGCAGCGCCATTGCGATGGGCTCGCCCTCAAAGCCTTTGAGCTCTTTCCCGTCGAAGGTGAACGTTACCTCCCGACCGTGCGCGTAATCGAGTATCGGGTGTTTCTGAATAAGTTCCATGCCCTCTCTCCCTCCTTGGTCTTGTGCCGAAGATGCCTCCGGCAAACCAGATGCAGATAAAATAGGTGCTGATCAGATAAGTAGATTATACAGCTAAAACTTGTCTTTGTATCAAAATTTTGATGTTCCCACAGATTATTTTGCACTGATATTAAAATTTTGTCAAGAAAAAATGAAAATCGTGACCAATTAAAACAATATTTCACAAACCTCTATTTTTGGATGTCGCGTATATAGGAATAGATGGTGAATTTCGTGTTGTCCATCTCCGCGGCAAGACGCTCGACGGAGCCTTTCAAAAGGAAAAAGCCCTTGTCGTAAAGCTCGCGTATGACCTGCTGCTTCTCGGGCTTCGTCAGATATTTGAAGGGTTTGTCTATGCGGCGTTTTACCTGCTCGAGCGAGTCGTTGACCACCTCTTCAAGGTCCTGCGCGAAAGATTCTCGCACCGGCTCGGGGAACTTTTCGGGCAGCGGGGCGCTGTCGTCGGCTGTGTACGGGTACTGGTCTATCTTGCCCGTGTCCACCGCGACGAGGCTTTCTATCAGGTCGCGCGCGGCTATTGCTTTTTTCAGGTCGTAGTTGATGCAGAGAAAGGCGATTATTTTTCCGTTATCGTCGCGGATGAAGATACAGCTGCATTTTATCAGCTCGCCGCGGTTGTTCTTCGCAAGGTAGTTGTAGATGCCGTCTTTCGTGCGGTATTCTTCGGACTGGAGCATGAAAAGACCGAAGTCCGTCATCGGGCCGCCCTCTCTTCGCCCTGTGACATAACCGTTTTCGCAGAGCACTAAAGAATGTTCCGGCATAGAGACGTCGTGCAGGTTCACCTCGTAGTCGCGCCCAAGGATTTTCGCCAGCCCGCGCACAACGGGAATCAAAATATTTAACCTCGGGTTCATTTTTATCTCAGCCGCCATACGGTCCACCTCATTTCGCCCTCTATTCTACACTAAATATTTTAACAATGTAACAATAAATTGATATTAGATGCGAAAAATAGGCAGGTATTTTTACTGACAGCACAGGGTCGAAAAATTTGCGTAGTTTTCAGCTGATAAAAGTTGAGATTAACGGCTTTTCTGGTTATACTATATCAGCTTGATAAAGTGATATATGGAGAATATGACAAAGGAAGTGTGCTCATGAAAATCATAAAAGAGGCGAGGCCGCGCAGCGGCCGAGATTCGCTAAAGCTGCGGGAGACGGTCGCCGCGATGATAGAAAAGGTACGTGAGGAGGGGGACGCCGCGCTGTGTGGGTTCAACCACCGTTTTGACGGAAACGACCGGCAGAATTTCCGTCTCACGGCCGAAGAGATAAAGGCCGCCTACGCGCAGGTATCTTTGCATGAGATAAAGAATATGAAGAGGGCGGCCGCAAATATAAAAAACTTCGCCGAGGCGCAGAAAAAGACGATGGGCGAGCTGCGCGGCTTTGAGACGCAGCCGGGCGTGACGCTTGGGCACAGCGTCATTCCGGTCTCATCGTGCTGCTGCTATGTGCCTGGCGGCGGCTACCCGCTTTATTCCACGGCGCTCATGCTCATCATCCCGGCAAAGGCTGCGGGCGTGGGGCGTGTCGCTGCGTGCAGTCCGTCGATGAAGGGAAGCCATGCCGTGCATCCGAAGACGGTCGTCGCGATGGATATAGCGGGAGCGGACGAGATCTATTCCGTGGGCGGCGCGCAGGCTGTCGCGGCCTTTGCCTACGGCACCCGCCAAATAGAGCCTGTCGATCTCATCGTAGGCCCCGGCAATCAGTATGTGGCGGAGGCGAAGCGCCAGTGCTACGGCCAAATCGGCATAGATTTTGTGGCTGGCCCAAGCGAAGTGCTGATAATAGCCGACGGCTCAGCGAACGCCGAGATAATGGCGGCCGATATTTTGGCGCAGAGCGAGCACGACAACATTGCGAAAGGAATATTGGTGACGACCTCCGAAGAACTTGCGAAAGAGACGATAGCCGCCGTAGAAAGACAGCTTGCAGCACTGCCGACGGCGGATATAGCCGCGCGCTCATGGGCCGACTACGGAGAGGTCATCATAGCCGAAACGCTGGACGAGGCGGCCTCTATTGCAAACAGCAGGGCGCCGGAGCATCTTGAGATAATAGTAGAAGACACGGCGGCTTTGTCTAAGAAACTGACAAATTACGGCTCGCTCTTCATCGGCCAGTCGTCGGCGGAGGTCTTTGGAGATTATGTGTCGGGCACCAATCACACGCTGCCGACGTCGAGGGCCGCGCGCTACACTGGCGGCGTTTGGGTGGGGACCTTCCTGAAAGTCTGCACCTATCAGAGCTTGACGGAGGAGGCGATGCGTTCGCTTGCGCCGCTTACCTCGGAGATGGCGCGCGGCGAGGGCCTCATAGCGCACGCAAGGGCCGCGGAGATTCGCGCAGAGCTGCTGAAATAAAAGATAAACAAAAAAGGCCCCCGGAGGTTTTCGGGGGCCTTTTGCGTCTGGTTTTTACGCCTCGGAGCATATTCCAAAGACATCCGTCTCGTCCTGTGACATTTCATTCGGCGCGCTTTTTTCGCGCATGGGCAGGCCGCGTTCTTTTAGATATTTTTTCAGCTTTTGGATGGGGATCTCGCTGAAGTGAAAGAGCGACGCCGCAAGCGCTGCGTCCGCTTTGCCCGTCGTCAGCGCGTCATAAAAGTCGCAGCAGGAGCCCGCGCCCCCGGAAGCTATGACGGGGATGCCGACGGCTTCGCTTATCATACGAGTCAGTTCAAGGTCGTAGCCTTTTTTCGTGCCGTCCCTGTCCATGCTTGTCAGCAGAAGTTCACCCGCGCCCAACTGCTGCGCCTTCACGGCCCAGCCGAAGGCCTCCATGTGTTCTGGGCTGCGTCCGCCCGCGCTGTAGACCTCCCAATAGCCGTCGCCCTTGCGTTTTGCGTCTATTGCGACGACGACGCACTGGCTGCCGAAGGCCTTCGCCGCGTCGCTTATAAGCCTCGGGTTTTTTATGGCGGCCGTGTTCAGCGATACTTTGTCGGCGCCGGCGCGCAAGATCGCGCGGATGTCGTCGACGCTCCTGATGCCGCCGCCCACCGTTATCGGGATGAAGACCTCTGCGGCTACACGGCGCACAAGTTCCGTTACAGTCTCGCGCCCGTCGCTGGTCGCCGTGATGTCCAAAAATACTATCTCGTCCGCTCCGGCCCGCTGATAGGCCTTCGCGCATTCGACGGGGTCTCCCGCGTCGCGCAGGCCTTCGAAGTTCACTCCTTTGACGACGCGCCCGTCCTTTATATCTAGGCATGGTATGATTCGCTTTGCGTACATTTTTATCTTCCTCCGTTTACGATCTCTATGAAATTTTTTAGTATCAAAAGCCCCGCTTCGCCGCTTTTCTCAGGGTGGAACTGGCAGCCGAAGATGTTTTCGTCCTCCACCGCGGCGTCGAAGGTCGTCCCGTATTCCGCCGTTGCGCTCACCTGATGCCGTTTTGCCGCCACTACGTGATAGGAATGTACGAAGTACATGTATGGCTCAGATGGCAGCCCGGCAAGCAGGCGGCTCTTCTTTGCCGCGGTGATGGAATTCCAGCCCATGTGAGGTATCTTAAGTCCCATTTTATTTGAAAAGCGCGGGACGCTCCCCGGCAGCAGCCCCAGGCCGCGCGCTTCGGGGCTTTCGCCGCTTTCGTCAAATAGCAGCTGCATCCCAAGGCATATACCAAGAAACGGTCTGCCGCCACAAGCCGCGGCGACAAGAGCCTCTTTGAGGCCGCGACGTTCGATCTCAGCCATTGCCGCGCCGAACTCGCCTACACCGGGCAGTATGACGGCGTCCGCAAGAAATATCTCTTTTGCAGTGGCGGCGCGCATGTTTGCCGCGCCAAGATAATCCAGCGCATTTTTGACGCTTTTTAGATTGCCGGCGCCATAGTCTACGACCGCTATCATTATCTTTGCGCCCCCTTATGGCGCGACGCCAATTCGCGCAGCACCTCGGGCAGCGGCACGCCGGAGGCGATACAGGCGACGAGCAGGTGGTAGAGCAGGTCCGCCGCCTCGTAGCGGAAGCCGTCCCTGTCCTTCGTCGCGCAGGCAAGCGCCGCCTCGACGCCCTCTTCGCCGATCTTCTGCGCCACGCGCGAGAGGCCGGAGGCAAGCAGCCGCGCCGTGTAGCTCTCTTTTGGGTCGTCCTCTTTGCGCAGTTCTAAAAATTTCCAAAGCCGCCCCAAAAAGGTCGCCTCATCGGCGGACGCTCCCCATAGGTTTCTATAAAAACAGCTTCGTTCTCCGGTGTGGCAGGCGGGGCCAGCCGGCTCAACCTGCGCAAGCAGCGTGTCGCCGTCGCAGTCGGCGCGAAGCGCAAGCAGCTTCATCGTGTTGCCGCTAGTCTCTCCTTTGCGCCATAATGCGTTGCGTGACCGGCTCCAAAAGACCATTTCGCCGCGCGCCGCCGTCTCTTCGAGCGCCTCGCGGTTGGCCCAGGCCGTCATCAGCACCTCCGCCGTTACCGCGTCCTGGACGACGACAGGCACCAGCCCTTTGTCGTCAAATTTTATTAAAGAGAAATCGATTTTTTGCATGGCTTTTATTTACCTCTTTACCTTGCTGAATTTTTATAAAAATAAGGCTATATTTTTCTTGCGTTTGCGAAATTCTGTATCTGCGCCGCGGCTATCGCCTCGCATATAGTCATCCGTCCCTCGTAGAGGCTCTTGCCGATGACGGCGGCGTTCACGCCCACGGCTGCGAGGTTTGATATGTCGCGCGGCGTGGTGACGCCTCCCGCCGCCGCTATGAAGCGCCCCGGCGCTGAAAGCGGCGCGTAGTCCGCGGCCTCCGTGCCTTCCATCATGCCGTCCCGCTCCGTCTGTGTTACGAGAAATGAGGTGAACCCCTTTGCCTCAAGTGTTGAAACGGCCTCTTTTGCACTTAGATTTGTCGCCTCCAGCCAGCCGGAATGAACCACCTTTTTATCTTTTATGTCTATCGCCGCCATTATTTTTTCGCCAAAGCGCGCGGCAAGCGTTTCCGCCTGCTCTATCTCCTTGAAGATGAGGCTTCCAGCCATAACGCGCCCAGCCCCCGCCGACAAGGCCTCCGCTACAGCCACCGCGCTGCGCAGGCCGCCGCCATACTGCACAAAAAGCCCTAGTGCTGCTATCTGCGAAAGCACCTCAAGGTGGCGTGGTTCTCCAGCCTTTGCTCCTTCGAGGTCTACGACATGTATTGCGGAACACCCTGAATCAATGAAGGCCTTCGCCGCCTCAATCGGAGAAAGCGCGTAATCGCGCCGGCGCATATAGTCGCCCTGCGTCAGGCGGACGACCCGCCCTTCGTAGAGATCTATCGCGGGTAAAATTATCATAGCCACAGCCCCTTTGTGCTTGGGTCGCCGGATGCCGGCTCAAGCGCTTCCGCGATTGCTACGCCCGCGCCTTTAAAGGCCGCCTCCGCCGCGTGATGCGAATTGTCAGTCTCCAGCAGTGCGATGTGCAGCGTAAGCCGGGCTTCGCGCGCAAGCGCCGCAAAAAATTCAGGCACCAGTTCCGTATCAAAGTCGCCGCAGCGCTGCGAAGGAAAATCTCCGCGCCACGTAAGGCCGCCGCGCCCGCTGAAGTCAAGCGCCACGCGTGCAAGTGAGCCGTCCATAGGCAAAAGCGCCCACCCGTAGCGGCGAATGGGGCCCGCCGCGGCAAGTTCTTTGAGCGCCTGCCCAAGGGCGATGCCCACGTCTTCCGCCGTGTGGTGAAAGTCTACTTCTGCGTCTCCGCGTGCGAATATTTTTATCCCAAGGCGTGCGCGATGGCAGAAAAGGTCTATCATGTGCGCGAGAAAGCCGCAGTTGATATCTATTGAGCGTTCGGTTTGTTCGTTGCTCAGCACAAGCTCTATCTGCGTCTCTTTCGTGTCGCGCTTTATATTTATCTCCATCAGGCCGCCCTCACGGCGGAAGCAAGCGCGCCCACGACGCCGGACAAGGATCTCCACCGCATCTGCACAGAGGCGTTTCCCGCCACCAGCCGCAGAGAGACGGGCATCGTCTCCTTTATCACCTGCAGGCCGTTTGCGGCAAGCGTGCCTCCGGTCTGCACCACGTCAAAAATACAGTCCGCAAGGCCCAGCGCCGGCGCCAGCTCCACGGAGCCGTTTAGCTTCAGCAGCTTTATCTGCACGCCCCAGCCGGCGAAAGTTTTTTCCGCAAGGTGCGTGTATTTTGTCGCCACCTTAAGTCCCATCAGTCCGCAGGCCTCTTTGCGAAAACGCGCCGCGACACGGGCCGGCCCCGCCACAGCCATGCGGCAGCGCCCGCGCCCCGTGTCGAGCAGTTCGGTAAGAGCTACGTCCGCCTCTTCGATGACGTCCTTTCCGGCAAGAGCCAGGTCCGCTGCGCCGTAATAGACCATTGCCGGAACGTCCGACGGTTTTGAGAGCAGGTAACGGAAATTGGCCTCTTCAATGACGAGGCTGCGTTCCGCCTTTTTCAGTCGTTCCGTGGGCAGTCCCGCGCAGTCAAGAATCTCTATACATTCCTTTAGGGAACGCCCAGTAGGCAGTGCAAATGTCAGCATGACAGCGCCTCCGTCTCAAATTCGTTCAATGTAAGTTCGCGGCGGGAGCCAAGCGAAAACGCTTTTTTGCCGCCGAAGTCGATCCACCATTCGTAGCCGCGCAGCCGCGCCGTCGAAATGGATTCTTCTTTTTTAGAGGCCCAGCTAAGTTCAAAGGCCACATCCTTTTTGGAGAGAGCGTCCGCATAGCGAAGCGCCTCCGCGCAGTCGCAGGAGCCGCCCCAGAGCATCATTACAGGCTTTGGTGCGGGAGAGGCGCAGTGAGCCGCAAGCTCCTTTAAATTCAGAGCAAAACCGGCCGCCTGCCCCTCTATGCCCTCCTTTGCAAGCAGCCCGTCGTAACGGCCGCCGCCTCCAAGCAGCGTCCCGTCCACAGAAGAATAGGCGTTGTATATTGGGCCGCTGTAATAGCCCAGGTCACGCACAAAACTCAAATCGACGCGCAGCCGTTCTGCGTAGCCGAGCTTGCAGAGACTGGCGCATAGCCGCCTCAAGGGCTCAAACATCGCAGCGCAGCCCGTGAGTTCGGTCGCTTCGGAGAGCACCTCGCAGCCGCCTTTGAGCGACGGCAGAGCAAGTATCGGCCCCTTTGCCGCGTCAGCTATGTCGGCCGCGCGCGCCTCTTCCATGTATTTTGTGTAGTCGCCGTCGTTCAGCGCGTCTATTAATTTTTCCGCCGTCCTGCGCGGCACGCGGCTGAAAATTTCTGATATGACCGAGACGTCGCCCAGCACGAGCACCGAGTTTTCTATATTCAGCGCGTCCAGCGTGCGCAAAAGCAGCGCTGCAGTCTCCGCGTCCGCGCTTGCGCCCTCCCAGCCGATGAGCTCCACGCCCACCTGATTTTCCTCAAGATTCTCCTTTGGGGGCCGCGGAACAGAAAAGACGCGCTCCGCGTAGGAGAGGCGCAGCGGTTTTTCGTCAGTCGTATAGTGGCTGCCGAGATAGGCTACGGCAGAAAGCGTAAGATCGCCGCGCAACACGCACGGTTCGCCGAGCGGCGACATCAGCGGAATGAGCCTCCGCGCGCGCGAAGGCGCCATATTGCCCCACACGTCCTCAATAAGCTGAAACTCCGCTGGGCTGAATGGATGGTATCCATAAAGGGAAAATAAATGCATCGCCGCGCCCCTGCAATATTCCATATTGGCCGCTATCGGTCCGCCAATGTTGCTGCACCCCTTTGGATTCCTGTTCATGTTCAATACACCCTCTCAACGTTTTGCTATCATTTTACTTAGGTAAAGTGATAGCTTGATAATTTAGCAAGCGGGATATATAATAGCACGCGTTCGCCGCTTTTGCAAACCAAGCGCACCGTTTGCGCGCGCTAAGCTGCAAAACCGCGTTGGGCGGAGCCGGCGTACAGTGTTATATAATGATGTGGGGATGAGTTTACGGCAAAGGGAGTTTTATAAAATGCAAAAGAAGAACACGGAGGGCGCAAGCGTCGACGCGCTCATTTTTGATATAGACGGAGTGCTGCTTGACGTAACAAAGTCATTTCCAGAGGTCATACGGCGCGCGGTCGCCGTCGGTTGGGAAAAATTCTGCGGCGGGACGACGGACTGCGGCGGGTACTGCGCGGAGCATGAATGGGTATTCAAACGTCACGGGAGCTTCAACGACGATTACGACATCGCATGGACGCTGCTTTCGATGGCAGCGGCCTCGGGTGAAAAAAAACTTTCCGCAGCGCTTCCATCGCCGGAAAAGCTTGCGGAAGAGCTGAAAACATTTTATCGCCCTCTGCCTGAGTGGGTGCGCGAAAAATACGGCGACGGCGCGCCGCGCTCCGAAGTGCGCGCTTTCTGCGCCGAGCTTTACGGAGGCAAGGGCTTCGGCCTGCATCTTCTGGAGCGGCCGATGATAAAAAAGCATTGGAGCGAGCTGGGCCTGCCGGTCGCCGTCTATTCCGGGCGCAACGCGCATGAATGGGAGCTTGCGAAGGAGAGCCTGGGCTGGGAGGATTTTCCGGACGCTCTCGTAGTTCACAGCGACCACGGCATTGAAAAGCCGTCGCCCGACGGGCTTGAAATTCTTTGCGGCCGGCTCGGCGTCTCGTCGTTCGTATTCTTTGGCGACACCGCAAGCGACATGCAGGCGCAGGCGGCCTGCGGCAAAGGACTGTTCGCCGCGATAGGCGCGCTGCTGCCCGAGGCGAAATACAGATATGACACAACAGAAGAGGCGGTAGCCGCCTTCACAAAGGGGCTGCCGCGATGACTAATCAGGAAAAAGAAAAATTCTTCGCGGAGCTGGCGCGTCCTGCGATAGGCGAGATAGAGCCATACGACGCGCGGACGATGGAGCGGCCGGCCATACGCGTCTCGGCCAACGAAAATAACGCGGGAGTCCCCGCCTCTGTGCTATACGCAATGCGTGAGGCGCTCTGTTTGGCAAACCGCTATCCCGACAGCAGAAACACCGCGCTCAGAGAAAAGCTGGCCGCGCGCTTTGCGCTGTCGCCCGATCAGTTCATCACCTCAAACGGCCTGGACGGACTTTTTACGATGCTGGGCCGCGCCTTCCTTGACCCGGGCTGCGAAGTGCTGTGCGGAGAATGTACCTTCGGCGTCTACGCCGAGACCGCAAAAATAGCGGGCGCCTCAGTCAAAAAAATACCGCTTGACGACAACTGGAAGCAGCTCCCGGAGCGTTTTGCGCAGGCTGTCACAGCAGCCACCAGGATGCTTTTTTTCTGCAACCCGAACAACCCCACTGGCACATATTCCGCACCGGACGAAATAACGCGGATGCTGCGCGCCGTCCCCACGCGCGTCATCGTGGTGCTCGACGAAGCCTACATTGATTTTGCCGACGCGGATAAAGAGGCGTCGTTCCGCCTGCTTTCCGAATTTCCCAATTTGTTGATATGCCGCACCTTCTCAAAGATTTTCAGCCTCGCGGGAATGAGAGTGGGCTGGGCGGCCGCAGACCCGAGGCTGTTGGAAAGCCTCTATAAAGTGCGCGAACCCTACTGCGTCACAGCCGCGGCCGAAGCCGGAGCCTGCGCCGCGCTGGAAGAGAGGGAGGCCGCTTTGACCGCCGCGCGCACTGCCGCCTGCGAACGTGAAAAACTCTGCGCAGTATTAAAAGAATGCGGCCTAGCCTATATTCCATCTGCCGCAAATTTTGTTCTGACGCTTGCAGGAGAAAGACACGACGCGCTTACCGTGGCCTTCGCAAAGGCCTCTATCGACGTGCGCACGCTCTTCGTGCGCGGAGCGCCAGCCATAAGGATATCCATAGGAACGCCCACCGAGAACCGCGAGGTCGCGCGCGTGCTGCTGGAAAACAAATAAACGTCCGAAAAATCATTCCGCGTGCCGGGTGCGGCAGCCAAGGTCAGGTTAAAGAAATAAATTCTTAGCGAGATAACGAGGTGCTTAAATTGGGAAAATTATGTGGTGTTTTTGCTCCGGTTCCGACGCCTTTTCACACAGATGAAACATTGGATCTTGTAAGCTGGGAGGATAATCTTTTTCAGTGGAAAAACTCCGCGCTGGACGGCATTGTCATCGCGGGTTCAAATGGAGAAATGCCTTTCATAGATATTGAGGAAAGGGTAAAGCTGACACAGGCGGCGGCGAAGGTGTGCCGCGGCGTCAAGCACATAATGACAGGCGCTTACTTTGCATCGGAGGCCAAGACGGTCGAAGCGGCTAAAAGGCTGGCTGATGCTGGAGCGGACAGCCTGCTGCTGCTCCCTCCCCATTATTTCAAAGGCAATAATGCCGCTATCCTTAAGTTTTATCTGGATGTCGCAGACAATTCCCCGCTGCCCTTATTCCTTTATAATATGCCCAAAAATACAGGCGTCGACCTCACGGAAGAGGTCATCTTGCAGGCGGCGGCTCATCCAAATATCCACGGGATCAAGGATACCTCCGGCGACATGTCGAAAATAGGTTTCACAGCGTCAAAAGCCCCGAAAGATTTTGCCGTATTCGGAGGTACCGGCAACTGGTTTTTGGCGGCGCTTTCAATGGGGGCCTGCGGCGGAACGATGGCGGTCTCAATTCTCTTTCCCCGCGCATGCAGGAGGCTCTATGATGACTTTTGTGAGGGGCGCCTCACGGAGGCTCTTGAAATTCAAAAAAGGCTGCTGCCTGTAAGTGATGTCATTACCCGCAGATACGGAGTGCCGGGGCTCAAGCATGCACTGGCGCGGCGCGGCATGGCGGGCGGCAGCTGCCGCCGTCCGCTGCTTCCCATCACCGACGAGGATAAAAAAACGATTGATGCTGTAATCGAAGCTTCGGGATTGGCGGACTACGAAAAATAACTAACTATACGGGCGGGTGGTGCAGCGTCGTCATCCGCCTCTTATCTTTCTCGGAAACCAGCGCGCACTTACAGAACGAAGAGGTCGGAGAGGCCGGCGTCAGCGTTCTGCTGTGCGTTAAAAACATTACGCCTTTTCACGCAATACGCGCAAAAAACATCTTATCCGTACTCGTTCGCCGCGCTTATGATATATAATTTCATCATATAACTTCTGAACTTGGAGGGAGATACATGCTTACATTAAAAGATTTTCTTCACGCTGAGGTGAAGCCGGCGCTTGGATGTACGGAGCCTGGGGCTGTGGCCCTCGCCGTGGCGCGCGCCTGCGCCGAGCTTCCAGACAGAGCGGACATTGCCGCCGTGCGCGTCACGGTGAGCGCAAGCATCTATAAAAACGGCATGGCGGTAGGCATCCCAGGCACGCAGGGCGCGCGCGGAAACACTATAGCGGCGGCTCTTGGCGCTATACGCGGAGATGCCTCGCTGGGGCTTGAAGTGCTGCGCGGAACTACGATGGACGACGTAAAAAAGGCTGAACACTGGGTGAGCGACGAACGCGTCTCCATCTACTGCGACCCGGACAGGACGGGCGTCTATGTGCTTGCCTCCGTATTCACGCCGGGGCACAAGGCGACCTGCCTCATTGAAAACAGCCACGCCAACGTCATAAAGGTCATTTTGGACAACGAAACAAAATTCGAGGCGCCGCAGAAGGCATCATCGGCCTCCGGCTTTGACGACGGCTTCCCAGCAACGCTCAAAGAGGCGCTCAAAATGGCCGAAGAGATGGACGACGACGACGTGCGCTTCATCTGGGACGGTATCCGCATGAACCTGCACGTAGCTGAAGGCGGCCTCAAATCGACGCAGGAGTGCAGCGCGTGCGGCGCCTGCATACAGGGCAGCAAGTTCGCGCGCACCCTGCTTGATCTGGAGCCGGCGGGGGCCGCCGTGCCCGCCGTCATGGAGATACGCAGCACCTGCGCGGCCGCTGCCGAAGCGCGCATGTCCGGCATCCTTCTGCCGGTGATGAGCAGCGCCGGAAGCGGCAACCACGGCATCACGGCCATAGTGCCCGTCGCGGTGCTTGGACGGCGCGCCGGAAAAAGCGACGCCGAAATAGCAAAGGGCGTTATCGTCAGCCACATCGCCACAAGCTTCGTCAAGCACAACCTCGGGCGTCTGTCGCCCGTCTGCGGCTGTTCCGTAGCGGCGGGCGCAGGGGCCGCCGCCGGCATGACATGGCTCATGGGCGGAGACTACGAACAGATATGTACGGCGATGAGCATACTGCTTGCCAATATAGCCGGGATGCTGTGCGACGGCGCGAAGGAAAGCTGCGCGCTGAAAGTGGGCGCCGCCGCCTCCGAGGCCTATTACGCGATGGAGTGGGCGCTCAAAGGGCAGAAACTCGCCGTGCCGCAGGGCGTCTTTGGCGACACGATCGAAGAGACGGTGGAAAACGTCGGACGCGTCTCGCGCGAAGGCATGAGGAGCGTAGACCGCGTCATGATAGAGATACTCGACAAGCGCCACCGTCCCACGGCCGCTTCACTTTAAGATATTTGCAGCAAGTGTAAAGATATAAAGAAAAGAAAGGTCTGAAATCACCATGAACAAAATGACGAAAAACATAAAAAGAGCTCTTGCCGCGCTTCTTATATGCGCCACGCTCGCCGTCTCCGTTCCAGCGGCGCGTGCGCTTGATTTGGGCGACATCCTTAAAAAAGGAGCCATCGGGATTGCCGCGGGATGGCTCGTCACCGCAATATCGCCACAAATGAACGATTTCATCAACACGATCACCTTCAACAAAGGCGTCAAATATGAGGGATACACGAAAGTAGTACCCATAGTTTCCTTGGGCGACGGCACCCGTATCGGAGCGGCGCAGGTGGGCGCAACGACGCAGGACGCCATCGACCGTACAAAGGCGGTCGCCCAAATAGAGGGCAACTTCCAGAGCGTACATGCCACGGCGCTCATCCCCATCGACTCCACCAACCCGCTGCAGCGTTTTCGCCGCGTCAAGGGCGTCGGTGTCACCGCAATAATCAACGTGCAGCTGTAGGCGCAGGAGATGTCAGACTACAGACCGCAGCTTCCGGACATCCAGCGCGCAAAGCAGCGCATAAGCGCGGTGGTGGAAAACACGCCGCTTGCGCTGAATCTGCCGCTATCCGCGCGTTACGGCGCGCATATCTGGCTAAAGCGCGAAGATCTTCAAATAGTGCGTTCCTACAAAATACGCGGAGCCTACAATAAAATAGCCGGGCTTTCAGAGGAAGAACGGGCGCGCGGCGTAGTCTGCGCCTCCGCGGGCAACCACGCACAGGGAGTGGCGCTTGCCTGTTCGCGCCTTGGCATACAGGGCACCGTCTTCATGCCGAAGCCCACGCCGAACCAGAAGATAAATCAGGTAAAAATGTTTGGACGCGACAACATCAATATCGTCCTCACGGGAGACGCCTATGACGACGCCTGCGCTGAGGCGACCGCCTTCTGCGAGAAAAACGGCGGCGCCTTCATCCACCCCTTCAACGACCCGCAGATAATCGAAGGGCAGGCGACGCTCGGCCTCGACATCCTGAACGAGGCGCAGGGCCCCATCGACTATATACTGCTGCCGATAGGCGGAGGCGGCCTCGTCTCCGGCGTCGGCAGCGTCTTCAAAAGCCTTAGCCCCGAGACGCGCGTCATCGGCGTAGAATCGGCGGGAGCCGCCTCTATGCAGGCGGCCTTTGACGCGGGCTGCCCCGTCACTCTGCCAGAGATAGAGACCTTTGCTGACGGCATAGCGGTGCGCCGTGTCGGCGACGTAACCTACGACATCTGCCGCGACGTAGTAGACCGTCTTGTGCAGGTGCCCGAGGGCGACATCTGCACCACGATACTGAAGCTTTACAACGAAAGCGCGATAGTGGTGGAACCTGCGGGCGCAGTCTCCGTCACCGCGCTTGACGCCGTGCGGGAGGAGATCGCCGGTAAAAACGTAGTCTGCGTCATAAGCGGCAGCAACAACGACATAACGCGCATGGAAGAAATAAAAGAGCGTTCGCAGCTCCAGCAGGGCCTCAAACACTACTTCATAGTGCGCTTCCCGCAAAGGGCGGGCGCTCTGCGCGAGTTTCTGGAAAACGTCCTGGGCCCCGACGACGACATAACGCATTTCGCCTACAGCAAGAAAAATTCCCGCGAACGCGGCCCCGCCGTAGTCGGCGTCGAGCTGCAAAAAGCGGAAGACTTCGCCCCGCTCATAGCCAGAATGAAAGCAAGGGGCATCGCCTACGAGTACCTCAACGACAAACCGGATCTGTTTCAGTTTTTGATCTAGGGCGCGCGTCACAGCCCGCTTAACGGTCGCCGTCCCGCATAGGAACATTTTGCTCAGACGAATTTTGTCTTGCGCGGTGTTTCTATGCGGATTTTTCGTCTTCGCCGCGGGCGGCGAAAATTTTTGAATCCTGGATAAACCCAATCAGCAAGGATGAAACCGTGACCGTCACCAGTGAAAATCCGATGCGGCTGAACGGTATATAGCTAAGTGAGAGCGTGAGCACGAGAATATCCGTGATAAGGTACGCTCGCGCTATATTCCATTTGGTAACGTGTGAGATGGTCAGGGCCAGCGCGTCGTCCCCGCCGCCGGAGCCGCCCTGCCGGACTATCAGGCCGACTCCCAGCCCTACAAAAAGGCCGCCGCAGACGGCTGCAAGCAGCGGTTCTCCGCTCATATCGGGCAGCAAACGCGGGAACTGCTCCCAGAGCCTGAAAAAACCTGTGAGGCTCAAAGTCGCCACCGCCGACAGCCTGATAAAGACGCCGCCTAAGTATCTAAAGGCCAGCAAATAGCAGGCGATATCCAGCACCGGCGTGGTTATGGCGGGGGAGAGGCCCAGCCAGTGATTGGCCAGCAAAATCATGCCAAGAACGCCCCCCTCTGTGATGACGCCGACCTGATGTATGTTATAGACACCAAACGAGCTGATTGCCGTTCCTGCCAGAATCATAACGATTTTTCGAAGGGAAAAGCCCTCCGTGTTTTTCCGTATTAAATCAAGAAGTAAATTTTTTGTCATTTTGATACGCACCCTTTCGCAAACACTATAAACTCTGGCATAATACCAAGGTCAAGAAAAAAATTACGCGGCCTGCGTGGCAAGAGGTGTCTGACGGTGAGAGACTACTATAAAATCAGCGAAATATCCAAACTTTACGGCATCGGCGCCGATTCCCTCCGGTATTATGAAAGGCTGGGCATACTCCGGCCGCATCGGGACGACAACGGCTACCGGCTCTATCGCCTGAAAGAAATGTATAAGCTGAACATCATACGTGACCTGCGGCGGCTGGATTTTTCCATGTCCCAGATAAAAGAATACCTGGCAGACCAGAACGTCGACAACACCCTGGAGTTGCTGCACAGCGAACGGCGGATGCTGGAAGAGCGGATACTGGAACTAAAAAACAGAAAAGGACTTATCAACGAAAGGATAGCCGTCCTTAATAACGCTCGGGAGATAAAAACGAACATCTTTACGAAAAAGACCTTGCGCGAGAGGTTCTGCGTGCAGCTCTGCGAACACATCACAAGAGATGAGGAGATGGACTTTGCAGTCAAAAGGCTCCACAGAAAGCACGAGGAAAAAATACGCGATTTAGGAAATCAAGTCATCGGCGCCTTTTTGTCGATAGACAGAGTGAGACAAGGCATTGCAAATGTCTATGACGCCGTTTTCTTTATACTGGAACAAAAGACGACGGATTACGACTTTATATTGCCAGCCGGAGAATATCTCTCGTATTTTTACAGCGGCGGCTACGGGCAGAACGTAGAACGGATGGAAGAGATGCTGAGCTATGCGGCGCGCAACAAGCTGCGCCTGCTGGGAGAACCATTTGAAATGTATGAAATAGACAACCGCGACACGGTGCGGGAAGAAGAGTTTCTCACAGAAATACAGGTGCGGATAGCGGAGGACGATACGAAACGAGAATGAATGGAAGAAACTTGCCAGACCGCGTGGTCCGCGTCTAAAAAGCAATAAATATAACTGCTGATTCAGCGAGAGCGGAAGGATATTATCCTTCCGCTCTCTGTTATATTTAGCTGGCGCAAAAAACCCTCTGTTACTTGCCCTTGATCATCTGCGCTTTTATGCCCTTCCACAGAGACAGGGCTGTGAAGAATATTATCACGAGGGAGAGCGGGCTTGTCGCCATGCTGCGCAGCAGGTCAAGAACGCTTCCGTGAACCAGCGACATCGCTCGAGCAAGTTCCCCCTCAGCCATTGTCCCAAGCACAAGGCCCAGTACGAGAGGTTCGCGGGGGACTTCGAAGAATTTCATCAGATAACCCAGTAGCCCTACGGCCAGCATGATCATTACCTCGACCATAGACATGTTGATGGCGTATGACCCGATCACCGCAAGCCCTATTACCAGAGGCCCCAGTATTGACGCGGGGATCTCAATGAGGCGCACGCAAAAACGCGAGATAAAAAGCCCCACGGGCACGAATACAAGATTTGAAACAAACAGGCTCATTATAAAGGTGTAGACGACGGCCGCGTTCTCAGTAAAAAGAGTCGGGCCCGGCTTCAAGCCGTGTACCATCAGGCCGCCAAGAAGCACCGCGGAGACGGCGTTGCCGGGGATGCCCAGCGTCAGCGCAGGCACAAGAGAGCCTCCAACTACCGCGTTGTTCGAAGTTTCAGAGGCGATTATCCCCTGCGGACAGCCCGTGCCGAAGGCCTTTGGATCTTTTGAAGATCTCTTCGCGTCGTCATACGCTACAAAGCTTGCGATGCTGCTTCCGGCCCCCGGTATTATGCCGACGATGATGCCTATTACCGTAGAGCGTATCAGCAGCATATTGTAACGGAATATCTCCATCATCTCTCCGAAGGCGCCCTTTCCGACGGCCCGGCTCTGTTCTACTTTTCCCTTGTTCAAAAGTTTCAGCGACTCTATGACCTCCGGTATGGAATAGAGGCCTATCAAGGCTATGACGAGAGAAAGCCCGTTATAAAGCTCGGCCACGCCCATTGTGAAACGCAGGTCGCCAGTGATCGGGTGCATTCCAATGACGCTGAGGAAGAGCCCCAGCGCGCCGGCCCACAGCCCTTTCAGCATGTTTGTCTCAGAGAGCGAAGCGATGACGCTCACGCCGAATATAGCCAGCAGAAAATAATCCTGAGAGCCGAATTTCAGCGCAAATTCAGCAAGCGGAGGCGCCAAAAAGAGCAGCGCGAAGATGCTCAAAAATCCGCCGACCGCGGATGAGGAGGTTGCAAGCGCGATTGCGCGGGACGACTGCCCCTTTTTCGTCATCGGGTAACCGTCAAGCAGCGTACAGCAGTTTGCCGGAGTTCCCGGGATATTCAGCAAAATGGCGCTGATTGCGCCGGAATAGGTCGAAGAGCAGTAGATAGCGCCAAGCAGCGCAAGCCCAGCGGCGGGACTCATGCCGAATGTAACGGGGACGAGAAGCGCTACTCCCATGGTGCTGGTAAGCCCGGGCAGCGCGCCTATTATTACGCCGAAAACGGTCCCGGCAAAGATGAGCCCCAGAATAACTGGGTCGGCTAAAGCTATCGTTCCTTGAACAACGTTGGAAAATATCTGTTCCATAGTTTGGAGCCTCCTTTAAAAGAGCAGTCCCTCGGGCAGACGCAGCCCAAGGAAGGAGATAAAGAGCGCGTAGACCACTCCCAGGAATATCAGTATTGCGGCGGCGGAGGGAAGAAAACGTCTCTCGCCGAAGAAGAACATTGTAAAGGCCATGAAGGCGACGGTGCTGACAAAATATCCGATGTGCTGTATGGCTATTATGTAGAGCGCGGTAAGGCCGAAGACGAGGACTGGAAGTTTAAAGGTCTGGATGATGCTGCCGCCGTCTTCCTGTTTTTGAACGTTGTTTTTCAATGTTTTTATTAAAATAAGAATAGAGAAGAAAACCATTAAAATGCAGAGAAACCGTGGAAACACAGCGGACTCCGCCGGATAACTGAATGACTGTGCCGCAAGAAGCGTTGATATCACGGTAATGCTGGCTGCGAAAAAAAGATTTTTATTGACCGTCATCAGGTCTCACCCCTCGAAGATATTAAATTCCCGCCGCGTGCGCGGCGGGAGGCGTTATCAAACTTTTAGTTAAAAGAGCGATTTGTATTCTTCAACGATCTTGTTGGACTCGTTGACAAGTTTGCCGGATTCTTTCGTACCGATAAATTTAATGATAAGTCCAAGCGACTTAGCCTGCGCTTTGAACTCAGGATTTTCTGCGACCTTTTTAAACGCCTTTTCAAGCACGGCCACATCTTCAGCTTTGGTCTCCTTAGGCACCGCTACTCCGCGCAGCGCGGTGCCCGCCGACGGTATCTTGACTTTAAAAACGGACTTCGAAGACTTGATGTCGACGCCGTCTATTTTGCCGTCATAGAACATGACGAGAGGTACGATCCTTCCTGCTTCAAGATGGGAGACCGCGGCGCTGAGTGTAGTGAGGGTGACGTCGACCTGTTTGCCAAGCAGCGCGGTGAGCGCGGGGCCAGAGCCGCTGTAGGGAACGAAGTTTGCTTCCATTTTCAACACTTTGCAGTTGATGAGGTGCTGGAGCTGTACGTTGCTCTGAGGACCGTCGCCCGCGACATTCAATTTGCCGGGGTTTTTCTTTGCGAAATCGACTATTTCAGCTGCGTCTTTGAATTTGCTGTCTTTATTCACTACCCAGATGAGAGGGTCTATTTGGAAGTTGCATACATATTTGAAATCATCAAGACTGAACGGAACGTTCGGGCGCAGCGCCTTTACAAGGACCATAGAGGGCTGGCTTGTCGCGCCCATTGTGTAGCCGTCGGGACGCGCCTTTGCGAGCGCGGTCCATCCTATCTGTCCGCCCGCGCCGGGTTTGTTTTCAACGACGAGAGCCTGCCCGAGAGCCGGCGTCATATATTTCGCAACGAGCCTGATGACAATGTCATTGCCGCCGCCGGGAGAGAACGGAACTATGACGGAGACGGGCTTCGTCGGGAAAGCGGCCGCAAAAGAGGCGGCTGCCGGGCACATCATCAACGCAAGAGCCATAACAATAACGAAAGACTTAAACATTTTTTTCATAATGGATCCTCCTCGTTTTATTTGATACTGCATATTTAAAAAATTCTTATAGGTTTACCTTGCGGCCTTCGACCAGCTTCACGCCGTCCACTTCTATGGTAGGCTCCCACATCAGCAGGTCGTAGTGCGTCGGCGCTTTTACCGTGCCGCCCAGTGTGATGCTGGTGCCTATGCCGATGTGCGCCGTGGGGATGACTCCTTCGTCTTCGAGCATTATTCCGCAGAGCCTGCATTTTGGGTTCAGCCCGAGGCCAAGTTCCGCGATATTGTAGCAGTTGGGGTCATTGTGGCTTGCGAGGTCCTTTTTCAGAACTTCCGCCTGTTTGCCGCCCGTGATGTTCGTTATCATGCCGTCTTTCACGTCGACTATGACGGGTTCGTTCAGCACACCTATGCCAAGATAGGGGATGCTTGCGTCCGCTACGATCCTGCCGTTTGCGGAACCTTCGACCGGCGACGAGTTTGCCTCGATCGTGGGGATGGTTGAAAATTCTCCCGGCTCTACGACGCAGTAAAGAGCGTTTCCGCGGCGTCCCGTTATGTCAAGCCAGAGGTCTGTTCCGCCCGGCGTCGTCACATGCACGCGTTTTCCTTTTGCGAAGGCGTCCGCTACGCCCTTGCATATCGGCTTGATGGCGCGGAAGTCCGCCTCGATGCCGCCTGAAATGAGCATATCTTCGGTAAAGTCCGTCAGCACCAGTATGCGCGCTCCATGCTCCGCGGCCTCTTTGACCGCGAAGGTGTGTGTGACCGAATAGCTGACGGGGATGAGGATGACGTCGGCGTTTTTCATGCTTTCGGCGATCAGCTTCGGCGGTTCTTCTCCCGCCCTGCGGCGAGGCTTCATGACGCTCACCACTACCTCCGCGCCGCGTTCCACGGCCGCCGCCGCGAGCACCTTGGCAATTTTTTCCTGGACCATGTCCGTAACGATGAGCACCGATTCTCCCGCTTTCAGAGAGACGCAGTTGTCCATGATCGTCTTGGCCCCCTGGAGCATTAGGCATTCCTTCATTTCCAAATAAACCACTCCCCTGTTCCCTTGATAATAAAAACACTTTAGTGCGCCTGTTGGCTTTAAATAACTTATTATAGTATAATACTACAATCATACAAATATATGTCAAGAGGCAAAATTTATTTTGGCTGACGGCGTATTATTTAAGAAAAGATGTAATAAAATATATTAAGCTGTATCATGTTGATGACCACCGGCGCACGGCTTGGAAAGAGGTTTTATTTATGAGGGCGACAGAGACAATGCAAAGTGCAAACTTAATGCCGTTGAGAGGTGAAAGGCTTTCCTCTCAAATCTCAAAACTGATATTGGCGGAAATACAATCCGGTCAGCTCTCGACGGGGGACAAGCTGCCGCCTGAAACGGAGCTTGCGCAGAAATACGGCGTCAGCAGGACGATCCTGCGCGAAGCGATCGCGAGCCTTAAAAACGACGACATCCTTGAATCGAAGCAGGGACGCGGCATCATAGTAAAGAATCCGCGCGGACGGCAGGCCTTTCGATTCTCCGACGTCTTTGAGAAGGTCTCTATGGATGAAGTGAATTATTTTTATGAGATGCGTGCGCTGCTTGAGTCCGAAGCGGCGGGGCTGGCGGCCATGAGGCGCACCGATTCCGATATGGAGGAAATCTGCGCGGCGCTGGCCGGAATGGAAAACGCGGTCAGCCAAAACGCGCTCGGGGCGCAGGAGCACGACCGTTATAACGCGGCCATAGCGGCCGCAAGCCATAACCCGGTGCTCATAGAATTTCTTTCGTTTTTGCAGTACAAGCTCCACGATCTTGCGAAGGAGCTGCGCATCCGCACAATGTCCTCTCCTGAGAGGGCCCACGCCGTGCTTGCGGAACATAAGCAGGTGGTGGACAGAATATCCGGGAAGGATCCCGCGGGCGCACAGCTTGCCGTGCTGACCCATTTAAAAAACGCGGCGGAGCGCGCCGGCATAAAAATCTACGATTAGTCGTTAACGAGCCGCTCCTAGCGCGGCCAAAACAATAGCGGAGGCCAAACGGCCTCCGCTATTGCCTTTAGCAAATCATATCGATTTATAATTTACAAATTATACATATCTTCCTGCGCGGTGATGTTTATTCCTTTTTGCGCGAGCAGATCCGCCGCTTTTTCTATGTTCTTGTCGGCTACGCGGAAAACCATGTAGGCGGCCTGATCTTTTCTTGTTGTGAAGGCGTAGCTGTATTCGATGTTTATCTCGCCCTCCGTAAGCGCGGCTAAAATGTCAGTCAGCGCGCCGGGACGGTCTGGCACCTCGACGGCGAGCACAGGGGTGACGGCGGAGATTTTGCCGGCCTCTTTCAGCACCTGCTGCGCGTGTTCGGGGTCGCTCACTATGGTGCGCAGCACGCCGAAATCTGCGGCCTCCGCGAGAGAAAGGGCCCTCATGTCGATGCCGTTTGCGCGAAGCAGCTCGACGAACTGCGCCAGCTTGCCGGGCTTGTTTTCAAGAAATACCGAAATCTGTTTGACTGTCATTTTATTTTCCCCCTTCATAGCTGATCTCCTCCTAGTATAACTTACGATTGTCTATTACGCGAACGGCCTTGCCTTCGCTGCGCGGGATGCTCTTAGGCTCGACGAGGTGCACCTTGGCGAAAATTCCGAGGAAGCCCTTGACCGCGTTGACCAGCGTTTTTTCGCGCGTTGTGATCTCGCTCACGTTGTCGCTGAACATCTCCTGCGTCATCTCGACGTTGATGTCAAGCGTATCGGAGGTGCCGACGCGGTTGACGACTATCTGGTAGTTCGGCGAATAGCCGTTGTCGATGAGCACTGTCTCTATCTGCGACGGGAATACGTTGACGCCCTTTATGATGAGCATGTCGTCGCTTCTGCCCATCGGCTTCGCCATGCGCGCGTGCGTGCGTCCGCAGGCGCACGGCTCGTGGTTCAGCACGCAGATGTCGCGCGTGCGGTAGCGTATCATCGGAAAGGCTTCCTTTGAGATGCTGGTGAAGACTAGCTCGCCTTTTTCTCCGTCGGGCAGAGTCTCTCCAGTGTTGGGGTCGATTATCTCCGCGATGAAGTGATCTTCGTTGATGTGCATCCCCTGCTGCGCGCAGCACTCATAGCTGACGCCGGGGCCTGCTATCTCAGTCAGTCCGTATATGTCGTAGGCTTTGATGCCAAGCTTTTCTTCGATGTCATGGCGCATCTCCTCCGTCCACGCCTCAGCTCCGAATATTCCGGCCTTCAGTTTTATCGTGCCGCGAAGGTTTTTTTCGGTGATCGTCTCGGCAAGGAAGGCGGCGTAGGAGGGCGTGCAGCAGAGTATGGTGGAGCCCAAGTCCTGCATGAACTGTATCTGGCGCTCCGTCGAGCCGGAGGACATCGGAAGCGTCAGCGCTCCCACCTTGTGCGAGCCGCCGTGAAGCCCCAGTCCCCCGGTGAATAGGCCGTAGCCGTAGGAGATGTGCACGACGTCCTCCTTTGTGCCGCCCGCCGCCATTATTGCGCGCGCGCAGCAGTCGTCCCACATGTCGAGGTCGTTCTGCGTGTAAAAGGCGATTACGCGCTTTCCGGTTGTGCCGCTGGTTGACTGTATGCGCTTGCAGTCGGCAAGCGGCGCGCAAAGCAGGCCGTAGGGGTATGCTTCGCGGAGGTCGTCCTTTTTGATGAACGGCAGTTTGTGAAGGTCGCAGAGGCCTTTGATGTCGGCCGGAGTGACGCCGTGCTCGTCCATCTTGGCCCGGTAATAGGGCGAGTTTTCGTAAGCGCGCGCGACAGTTTTGACGAGCCGTTCGCTCTGCCATTCTCGTATTTGTTCTCTTGACGCACATTCGATCTCAGGTTGGTAGCAGTTTGTTTTTTGCATATCGTTCACATTTCCCTTCCATGTTCTTTTTGTAATATTTTTTATCCGCTGGCAAGCAGCAAAAAAGCAGGGCCCGCAAATCACGGACCCTGCTTCAACGATAACCACGCTACGCTAGATTCTCAAACTTTATGAATCAGGCGATCTTCGCGCGGACTCTCGTGAAGAGGCCCGCGCCGGTAAAGGAGAACCGCGTGACATGATTCTTTGTTGATGATGTTGTCATATTCGTCATGCCCTGGCTCCCCTTCCCTGAAATATCAACTTGATTTCCTGTTGTTGGAAATTTTAGCACTTGAAAATCATTTGTCAACCAACACCGTAAAATTTGTCGCGTCTTGCGCGAGGAGAAAGAATCTCAGTTCACGCATGATATAATTTATTATATCCGGCGTTTATGTAAAGACAAAGGGGGCGGCGGTCTGATGGAGGATCATGTCAGGGTCATTGAGCGGGTCTTTGATATAATCGAGCTTCTCGCGCAGGCGCAGGAGCCGATGTCTCTCACTGACATCGTTAAAAGAAGCGGCATAAGCAAAACGACGGTCTATCGCCTTTTGCAGACGATGTGCAGCCGCTGCTATGTCGAAAAGGACAAGGACAACTGCTACACCGTTGGGCCGAAGCTCATCGAGGCGGCCAGCTGCCACATCATCGGCCTTGAGCTGCAAACGGAGTCAAAGCCGATACTGGCCGAGCTGCGCCGCAGGCTTAATCTTTCCGTGCATCTTGGCATACTTGACGGGCATGAGATCGTATATCTTGAGAAGATGGACATCTACCCGACGATGCGGCTTTATACGCAGGTGGGCTATCGTTCTCCAGCCTACTGTTCCTCGATGGGCAAGTGTCTGCTGTCGTGCCTTTCCGGCTCCGAGCTTGAGAAAGCGCTCTTTGCCTGCCCCTTCGAACGTTTCACGCCGCACACCGTGACAAATTTCCACGACTTCAAAAAGCTGCTGAAGGGCGTGCGCGAAAGGGGCTGGGCGATGGACGATCAGGAATATCTCCTTGAGCACCGCTGCGTCGGCGCGCCCGTCTTCGATTACCGCGGAGACGCCATAGCCTCCGTCAGCGCAAGCGGGACTACGGCTGAGATAACGGACGAACGGCTGCCCTCCGTAATCGAAGAGGTGAAGCGCGCAGCGGGCCGGCTCTCGCAGCGGATGGGTTACATAGAAGAATGATAAAAAGCCGGCCCTCCGATGCAGGAGGGCCGGCTTTTATTTGCGGCTGCGCGCCGCGCGCTGCTACTTTAGGATGTTTTTCAGCACGATGGATTTTGTGTGCGTCATCTCGTCGAAGGTGGACATAACTCCCTCTGTGCCAATGCCGGAGAATTTGTAGCCGCCGAATGGCATTTCGAAGCTGCGGAAGAAGCTTGCGCCGTTGATGACGGAGCCGCCGCATTCAAGCGCGTTCGCTACGTGGAACGCCTCTTTCATGTCCTTCGTGAAGACGCATCCGCAGAGGCCGAACTTTGAGGCGTTTGCGATTTCGATCGCCTCTTCCGGCGTCTCAAAGGTGATGATGGGAACGACGGGGCCGAATATCTCCATATCTTTTGCGACGTCCGCCGTCTTTGGCACGTCCACTATGACGGTCGGTTCGTAGAAGGCGCCGCAGCGTTTGCCGCCGAGCACTATTTTCCCGCCCTGTTCCACCGTCAGCTCTACCTGCTTTTCGACTTCTTTTGCGGCCTTTTCGCTGATGAGGCAGCCGAGGCGCGTATCTTCGTCCTGCGGCATTCCGACCTTTATCTTCTTTATCTTTTCTACGGCCTTCTTTGCGAACTCCTCCGCGACATTTTTGTGGACGAGGAAACGCTTTGAAGCGCAGCAGACCTGCCCGGTATTGTACATGCGGCCCCAGATGAGTTCGTCGGTCGCGAGATCTATGTCGGCGTCCTCAAGGACGATGAAGGCGTCGTTTCCTCCCAATTCAAGCGCCACGTGCGCAAGGTTTTTCGCCGCGTGCTCCGCCGTCTCTATGCCGACCTCGGTGGAGCCTGTGAGCGTTATAAGGTCGACGTCGGGGTGGGTGCAGAGAGCATTGCCCACTATCGACCCACGTCCCGTGACTATCTGGACAGCTCCGTCCGTCACGCCCGCCTTTGTCAAAAGCTCAGTCAGCATACAAAGCGTGAGCGGATTGTCGGTGGAGGGCTTGACGATGGCGGCGTTTCCCGCAAGCAGCGCGGGCGCCACCTTCTGGTCGAAGAGGTCGCATGGGAAGTTGAATGGTATGACGCAGACGACGACGCCGACCGGTTCCCTTTGCGTAAAGAGGATGTTTTTGTCTTGCCCCGCCTCCATGCCGGATGGGACTACTTCTCCGTACAGATGCTTTGCCTTCTCGCTGAAGGCCTCAAATGAAATAAAGATGTTGCCTATCTCGGCGCGCGCCTCGACGATGGGCTTGCCGGTCTCGGCGGAGAGCGTCTGCGCGAGCTTTTCCCTGTTCGCGTCAACGAGCTTCAGGAAATTTTTCATGATCTCCGCTCTTTTATAGACAGGTATCTTGGCCCATTGCTTCTGCGCCGCCTTCGCGGAGGCGACGGCCCTGTTTACGTCCTCCTGCGTCGCCGCGGGCACTGTGTCGATGAGCGCGCCGGTCGCTGGGTTTGTAACTTCGATGACCTTGCCGTCTGAGGCGTCGGCCGGTTTTCCGTTGATTATCATTTTCATCTGGATTTTTCCTCCTGTTTTTACGTGGGTCAGTTGCTGAAGGCGGTAAATGAAAGCATCAGGCCGCCGCAGGTATTGTTGTTGTCGCTTTCGTAGCCGTACTCTCCGAAGGTAAATTCAACGATGAACGGCACACCGTCTGCCTCGCGCTTGACGGCTTCGGCCACCTCGCCGATGCGGTCTCCGATGCCGGCGCGTCTGCCGCCGCAGTGTACCAGGTGATAGGCCGCGGGCTTCGCCCCCGCCTTTTCCCTGAGAGCGCGCAGCGTCTCTCCCGCAGAGGCCACCAGCTCGTCCACCGTCGCCTCCATGCGGATGACGCATGTTTTTTCCGCGAGGTTGTTGCCTACCGCCATCGAGCCGTCCGCGTTGCCGTTCATCGGGTGGCGAATGGCCACCAGGTCGCCGAGCCTGTCTTTGACGCCAAGAGGCGACGTGACGCAGGTGACCAGCAGGTTTGCTCCCGTTACGGCCTCTTTGCCGCAGCCGAGCCACTTAGCGAACTTTTCCGTCGCCGGCTCTCCGTCTATTTCAACGAGAGTCCTGCTGCCGGAGGTCTTTGTGATTACGCCGAAGTCGTTCGTCTCGCGGTAGGCGCCCGTGAAAAGGTTCGTCATTTTGACGTCGCCGTAGAAAAAGGCGACTACGAGGCCGTCCGCGAAGTTTTTATCGCCAGCGTACAGCTTCCATTCCCCGGAGATCGAATTGTCGGCGGCGCTGCCGCCGAAGAAGGGAACGCGGCCTATGACGGAGCTTATGCCTTTTAAATAAAATTCTTCTTCCGCGGGAGAGGCTGCCATGTAGAAAAATTTAGGAGCGCAGTCCATCTGCGCCGCCTTCATAGCCGCAAGCGCCACAGCGCGCCCGGTAGCCACGGCGTCCGCTCCGCGTTCCGACGCAGCGACCCCAACTTTCATATCCTTGTCCGCGAAAGCCATTACGCCGACAAAGCCGTCGTCTGAGGAGACGTAGCCGTCGGGCGTGATTATGCCGGTGAACGAGGTATTGCCGAAAGCTGGAACTCCGGGAAGAGCCTCTTTGACGCCATTCATCATTTCCGCAATGTCATATCCGCAGCTTCCGTAAACAAAGGCCGCCTTCACGCCGTCCAAATTTTTGGCGGCGGAGGCCGCAGCCTCTTTTCCAGCCTCTTTTGCGGATTTCAGTACGCTTGAACCAACATTAGCCTGTAACATAAAAAATCCCTCCTGTCGCTCGTCGCGAATTTATTTTATTGTTTAAAGATGAGAATTGAGCCTGTTTGACATCTTTAATATATACCCTTGTGCAGAATTATCAACGTAAATATTCCGCATCACAGAACGGTGGTTCCGCTTGCCGGAACATTGTTACTAATCAATTCTCAGGCGGTGCGCGTGCGCGCCCGCGGGGGCGGCTCACGCGAAAGCGCGGCGCGGCGGCGATATGTGAGAAAAATAATATTTACTGCAAGTTGTCAAAAGTCGCGTCAAAAAGTCCACACAATTTCCGCCGCTTTGAGTTTTTCAGCGCGGAAGCAGAGTCTTTTTCCGCGTAAAGTGCAGCCGTCTGCCTCAATCCCATCGTAATATGCTAAAATAACCATCGAGGTGAGCGCGTTTGAAGAATAAAATTTTTATTTTTTTAATTCCCGTCCTGCTGCTGCTCAATGTGGCGCGAGCCTCGGCTGATAACCTTTTTCTTGCCGACTACAATCAGGTTTTATACAATTCAGAATCGGGCATGGAGGCAAACGAGGCAAACGACGTCTGCCAAACCTCCGACGGATATATATGGGTCGCCACTTACAGCGGGCTTATGCGTTTCGACGGAGTCAAATTCCAGCGTTTCAACACCAAAGCAGACGAATTTACGGCAAAAAGCGCGACGACTCTCTTTGAGGACAGCCGCAAACGCCTCTGGGTCGGCACCAACGACAAAGGGCTCTTCGTGCGTGAAAACGGCCGTTTCCGCCATATCGAAGACGCCTCAGGCGGCGGCTTCAACACAGTACGCGCGCTCGCGGAGGACGCGGCCGGGCGTATATACTTTGGCGCTGGCAGCGGCGTCGGCGTCGTTTCTGAAAAGGGCCTCGTGCGCGTCGGCATGGGAGAATGGGACTCCTCCTTCATCCTTGACATGGGCGCTGCGCCGGACGGAAGCGTCTGGGCCGTCGCGCGCACAGGAGAACTGTTCATCCTGCGCGGCGGAACGCTTGAACGCCGTTTCGCGCAGAAGGAACTGGGCGGACACGGCGTCATCAGCATCCTGCAACATTCCTCCGGCACAATGTACGGAGGCCTCTCCGACGGCGGGCTTCTGCAAATGACCTATACCGGCGGCGCGCTTACGACGCGGCTGATAGAGACGCCCGGCATGAGCAGCGTCAACGGCCTTTTTGAAGACCGGTCGGGGCGGCTGTGGCTCTGCGCCGACAACGGCCCTGCCTATTTCGACGCCGATTTTAAATTCCACAAAGTGGACGGCTGCCGGCTCAACAGCTCTCTTGAACGCATCCTCCAGGACTACGAGGGGCAGTACTGGCTTGCCTCCTCGCGTCAGGGGATGCTGCAGCTTTCAAGGAATAAATTCACCGATATAAACTTCGCGCTCGGTGTTCCGGCAGGCGTCGTCAACGCCGCTCTTGCCGAAGAGGGACGCCTTTATATAGGCAGCGACGCTGGGCTTTTCATCGCCGATAAAAACTACCGATTCATCGAAACGCCGTATACGAAAGCGCTCGCCGGAAAGCGCGTGCGTCACCTCATGCGCGATTCAAAAGGAAATCTCTGGATAAGCGTTTACTCGACCGGCGACGGTCTCATGCGCGTGAAGCCCGACGGCTCTGTGCGGATATTCTCGAAGGCCGACGGTATGCCCAACAATAAAATACGAATGACGATGGAACGCGCAAACGGCGATGTCGTGGCCGCCACAAACGGAGGCGGCGCCGTCATCCGCGGCGACAAAGTGGTGCAGACGATAGGCGCGCGCGAAGGCCTGACGAACCTCACCGTCCTCACACTCTGTGAGGACGGCGACGGCGCACTCTGCATAGGCACCGACGGCGGCGGCATCTTTGTGATGAAGGACGGGAGCTTAAAAAACTACACGGCGCGCGACGGCCTACACGCGGACGTCATCCTCAGGCTCCTTTACGACAAACAGCACAAAGGCCTTTGGGTGAGCGCCGGAAACGGCCTCTGCTTTGTGGACGCGAACGGCAAGATACGGCAGATAGAGGTCAACGCCCCGATAACAAGCGGCATATTCGACATAGTTGAAAACTCAAACGGAAAGCTCGTGCTGCTTGCCGACACCGGCGTCCATATCGCTGACAAAAAGGCGCTCTTTGCCGGAGACGATGTGAAATGGGAATCCTACATGCACCGCGACGGCCTGCACTCCACAGTGACCGCCAACTCATGGAACCAGTACGGCGGCTCGGGCAAATTATACCTCTGCGGCACGAACGGGCTTTACTCAATAAACTTAGACAACGTGCAGAAAAACAAACACAGGCCGAAACTTGCGGTCAACCGCGTCACGGCCGACGGAAAAGTCTTTGAGAACACAACGAAAATAGAGATACCCAGCACAACGAAAAGGCTTACGGTAGACCTCGCCGTGCTCAGCTACATGAATCCCGACTACAACCGGGGACAGTACCGTTTAAAAGGCTTTGACAAAGAAGACAACTACGGCGGCCCAAAAGAACTCTCTAACATAAGCTACACAAACCTCAAAGGCGGCACCTACACGCTTGAGTTCACCGCAGAAAACAGCGACGGCGTCACAAGCACGGCACCGCTTGAAATAATCATAGTAAAAGAGCGCGCTTTCCACGAGCGGCCCGCAGTCGTCGTCATGGCGCTGCTTTTGCTTGCCGCGCTCATCTTCCTCCTCACGCGCTGGTATTATCAAAGACGCGCCAAAGAGCTTGAGCGCAGACAGGAAGAACTGCGCGCGATCGTGGCCCAGGCCTTCTCCGCGATAGCCGACACCATCGACGCGAAGGATACATATACGCGCGGCCACTCTACCCGAGTCGCGGAATATTCTGTCGCAGTAGCAAAAGAGATGGGCTTTTCGCAGCAGCAGCTCGACAACCTCTACTACACGGCGCTGCTGCACGACATCGGGAAAATAGGCATCCCCGACAACATCTTGAACAAGCCCGCAAAACTGACGGACGAGGAATACGAGATAATGAAGCAGCACCCGGCAAAGGGCGGCCACATCCTCCGCAACATAACGATAATAGACGAAATAAAGGACGGCGCCGCCTACCACCATGAAAAATACGACGGCACGGGATACAACGAAGGTCTCAAAAGAGAGGCCATCCCGCTCATAGCGCGCATAATATGCGTAGCCGACGCACTTGACGCAATGGCCTCCACTCGTCCCTACAGAACTGCGCGCAGCCTGGACTACATTCTCTCAGAGCTTGAAAAAAACATCGGCACGCAGTTTGACCCGCAAATAGCCCGAATAATGATAGAGCTGCTGAAAAACGGAAAACTGAAACTCTACCAGGACGGGGAAGAGGAACGCTGATTTTTTGCACTTGTCGATTGCGAAAGTAACCGAGAGTTTGTCTCTGCATATAGATTAGAATGTCAATGCACCATTTCTGGAAGCTATGGTAATTTTACTGTGAAATCGTATTCTTTGAATTCAAACATATCAGAAGCGATAATCAGCGCTTCGTAGCGTTTGAGACGCTCTTTTATGTTGGCGTTGTCTTTTTGGTACATCCTCATTAGCATGGCGTGGATCAAAGCTACTGCAGACGAGGCCGGTTCTACAAATAGAAAATATTTTAAAGGGGTTATCAAAACATGGTTTGCATGCTGGACGATGGGGGACATTTGACTGTCTGTTACAGCAATTATAGGTATACCTTGGGTATGTAAGGTCGATGCTATTTTCAATGTTTCTTTCGGATACCTAGGGTAGGTAAAGACAAGTGCGACAGATTTTTCACAGAGGAACTCCATTGCTCCGTAGAATGCCATATCTCTTTGCTTTACAACAAAGACTCTCTCTCTAAAAATCGTTAGGTAATCGGCAAGATATTGAACTAAATACCCTTGGGTGGGGCCTCCTACGAGCACCACGGTATCCGCTTGAATAAGCCTGTCTACACATTGGTCAAAAATTTGGGGGTCAATGCTAAGCATGGTTTCGTCAATAAGATCTTTTTCTAAAGTCAGGATCCTATGGACTACATGCTCGTCAGATCCAACGCAAGAAATTTGACGGAACGCACTTGTTTGCGTTGCCTCTTGTGTTTGTATTCTCAAATCGAGTTGGAACGCTGAAAAGCTACTATAGCCTATAGCATAAACGAACCTAGTCAAAGTGGCTTCGCTGACATGAGCTTTTTTGGCAATTTGGGGGGCATTCAGGAGTGCCACCTCATAGATGTTGTCACATATAAACTTCCCGATGAAGGTTTGTTTTTTAGTTAGATTAGGTGCGGCTTCGATAATCTTTTCGCTTATTGTTTTCATTAGACAGCTCTTGCATAATGCAAGATACATAAGGCCTTCCTTCCTAATAATTATCCATTGTGAAATTTAATAGAAAATTATTTTTAAAATTATGAAATCATTTCTTCAGCAAGTATATATTCTATCATTGTTGTTTTAAGTACACAACTCTTATTTACTACATACGTGTCTATATTAGGACGTCAATCTCTTATATTTTTAGAATAAGCGTCCAAAATATTTTTTGTATAAAAATATTATAATTATAACAGCCTCTATAGAAGAAAAATTATACTAGATAGCGTTGAGTTCATCCTATTGACAAGAAAGCTAAAGGGAATATAATGAAGATATTATTTCATAAATCAAATAACAAAGAAATTATTTCTTAAATAATTGAAAGGGATGGAATTCGTGAGACCAAAGATAAAATTATTGGATGACGAAGAAATCAAATATATTGATCGTATTTCGAGAGATATATTAAAAGAAATTGGCTTTATTTGTGAAGATGATGAAGCAATGTCAATATTTGCAAAGGCTGGGGCGCGTGTACTGATAAAAGATAAGAAAGTTTTTCTAACCAATCATATTATTGACCAAGTTATTGAAACTTTCAATCCTATGGTGGAACTATATGGGCGCAACGGGCGTGAAACTCTTCATGTTGGAGGAGATAATCTGTATTTTGGAACCACAGGCTTTGCTACCAATTATCTTGATTTAGAAAACGGAGGGTATCGTCCGTCAACTAGTAAAGATGTCGTAGATATAATGAAGCTCTGTGACGTTTTGGATCCGCCGGATTATATTCTTCCTAGTGTTGGAGCTACAGATGTGGAGCCTGAATATGTGGATCTGTATGAGTTTAAGGCGGGAATGCTTTATACCTCCAAGCATATTCAAACGCAGGCAAATGATCGTAAAAATGTTAAGAAAATAATTAAAATGGCGGAGTTTATGGCTGGTAGCAGTGAGGAACTGAGGAAGGCGCCATTTTTTTCGTTCCTAGTAACATTGACCAGTCCTTTGCATCAGCGCAGCGACTCCATGCAGCTCATTATAGAGTCCGCGCAGAATAATATACCTCTCTTTATTGAATCTGGGCCTATGGCAGGGGCGACGTCGCCAGTGACTTTAGCTGAAACTGTCGCTATAGCAAATGCAGAACTTTTAAGCAGTATGATTCTGGCTAAACTGGTAAACCCCACGGTTCCAACTATATATGCAAGCTGGGCAAGAGCCATCAATATGCAAAACGGTTATGTGAGTGTTGGTTGTCCGGAGTTTGGTATGTTGCGTGTGGCAACAACTCAGATGGGAAAATATTATGGGCTCCCAACCGGAGGCGGCGGAAACCTGACTGACTCTTTATCTCTTGATCCGCAGCTTGGAGCGGAACAGTGTTCGACTAGTATGTTGCCTGCGATGGCTGGCATTAATATGATCCAAGGCATGGGGCTAATCGCCGGTATGAATGCTGTAAGTGCGGAAGCGCTTGTCATTGCGTCTGAAATTGCAAATTATGTAAAAAGAGTACATAGAGGAATTGATGTCAATAAGGATTTTAAGGGGGTTGAGCTTATTAAAAATATTGGCCCTTCTGGCGATTTCTTAACATCGGAACACACTTTAGAAAATTTCAAAAAAGAACTTTGGATGCGGAGCATATTCGACTGTTCTGCCGTTAAAAACGAAAACAGTCAACTGGAATCTGGTGTGCTGAGTAAAACGGTTATGAAAACTAAGAAACTAATGAAAAGATATGTTCCTATTACTTTGCCCGAGGATGCAGAGACTGTGCTTGATAATATTATCCGCAGCTAACGATTATAGAATTTTTTACCTATCATATAAAAAAGAAAGTGTGGAGTTACAAGGATGGATAGTAAAGTTCTCAGGTCTATTGCAGAGGCAGTTATAGATGGCTCCGTCAAACAGGTTGCCACTTTAGTCAATGAGGCGGTTTGTGCTCAAATCCCGGCTGGGAAAATCCTGAATGACGGGTTGATTTCAGGAATGAACCAGGTTGGAGAACTTTTTAAAGAGGGCGAAATGTTTGTGCCCGAGGTTTTAGTTTCAGCAAAAGCGCTACAAAACGGGGTTGATATTATTCGTAGTCTGCTTGTAGAGGAGGGGGTAAAAGCGGCAGGCAAAATTCTGACGGTGACGGTAGAGGGAGACCTTCATGATATTGGCGTTAAGCTTGTCGGAATGATGTTAGAAGGGGCCGGTTTTGAGGTGGTCAATATTGGTGTGGATGTCACCGTTGCCAAAATTGTTGAGAAGGTCAAAGAAATAAGGCCGAATATTCTTGGACTATCTGCGATGCTCACAACTACGATGGTAAATATGAAGGATGTGATGGATGCTCTTAAGGAAGAAGGATTACTTGATGATTTAAAAGTAATGATAGGCGGTGCTCCTGTGTCTCCTCTGTATGCTGAAAAGATTGGGGCGGTGTATTCTGCCGATGCAAGTGACGCTGTAACTGTAGCGAGAAATATTCTGCCGCGTTAGGCGATACTTCTCAGAGATTAATCTAATCTGTTCTTTTAATGTAATGGTTTAAGTACTAGCAAATTATTGAAGACAAAAGGAGAGATTGTGTATGAAAAAATATCTTATAAGAGTAATGGCGATATTTACTTTTAGCTTTATGTTTGCCTCCTGTTTTTCACTTGCTGCGGAGGCTAAGGTGCTTAAAATGTATGCTCCGTACCCTGCGGATAGTTTTATTACACAAGGATTAGTCTCTGCGGTGGAGCAGATAAAAAAAGAGACGAAAGGGAAAATATCAATAAAAATTTTCCCTGGTGGGCAACTTGGAGGATATGAGGAAGCGGTAGAAGAAGTTCGTCAAGGAACAATAGACTTGGCTTCAACATGGCTTACGAAGCGTTTTGACCCGCGCCTTGATATGCTTAATCTGCCAGGTTATGCTCCTTTGGGGTATAAGCAGCTCGCAAAAATTTGTTTTGCAGTAGATTCTCCCTTTGCTACAAAAATCGAATCCGTTCTTCAGTCAATTAATATTGTGAGTCTTGGCCCGTGGCCGGAACCTTATGCGAATCTTATTTTTGCCAAAGGAAAACGCCCTGAAAAATTCATCGGCTTTGAAAATAAAAAAAGAAGCATAAGGGTACCCGGAATGCCTCTTTATAGAGATTCTTATGTGGCTATGGGGTATCAGACTCTGACGATGGATGTATCGGAGCTTTGGAATGCTATGCAGACTGGGCAGGTTGACGGCGCCTCTGGACAAACGCTTGAAAGCACATATCTTCTTGGTAAGGATATTGTAAAACATGTAGATTACAACAGGGCAGTCTGTCCTCCTTCGTGGCTTATCATTAATAAAGACCTCTGGTCCTCATTCACCAAAGAGCAGCAGAAGATAGTATCTAAGGCGTTTAATACTTGGTCGCTTAAAACGCTTGATTTGATGGCTAAAAAAGACATCGAGTATGCGAAACTTCTGAAAGATTATGGAATTGAAGTGGCAGAATATAATGACAAATATTATTCTGAACTAGCGGCATATCTCAGAAAGACAGTTTGGCCGAAATACTATGATGTGTTTGGTAAAGATTTCCTTGTCAATCTTGATAAGATTGTAAATAATATGAAAAATAAATAACCAGTAGAAACATATGGTAAAAGCATGCCTGAAGTCGAGTAACCTTTGGGTATGCTTTTATGTTTAAAAGAAAGCCGGGGTGATTGTGGTGAAAAAAATAAAAGCAACAAATCAAATCATGGAATCAAAAATATGGAAAAGCCTACTGGTGATCCAAAGAGGCATCATGTTGCTCACTTCTTTGGTGATGCTGATGATATTGGGAGCTGTTGTTGTTGCTAGATATGTTTTTCATATGGATATTTTTGGTTATGATGAGATAGTTCTTGTCGATTCTTTCTGGATGTATTTTATAGGGGCTTCCTATGCAATGTATGAGGGCGGTCATATTAAAGCGGACATCTTATCTTCGTTGCTCAAGCCGAGAAAACGTGCATTGATGAAGGTTGTGGCGGGGATATTTCAAACTTTGGTGAATATTATTTTTAATGTTTTTGCCTACAATTTAATTGTAAGATCAATAAAAATATGGCCAGTAACCTCTTCATGGAATATTCCATTTCTGATTCCACAGATGGCCTTATTTTTAGGTTTTACATTAATGTCATTTTATCTAATCATCTACACAGCCAAAGACCTCAATATATATATTGGTATAGGTAAGGAGGAGGATTAACCGTGGCGATTTTTATAGCCATTTTGATTATTATAGCCGGCTTGCTGCTTGGAATGTATATACAATATGCCTTTATGGCGGCGGCGTTATTTTTGATAGTGACTTTAGATTATCAGACGAGTTTTTTGCTCACGTATGGATATAGTATAGTCAATTCCTTAATATTGATTTGTGTGCCCCTTTTTATAGCCGTCGGTTTGCTCATGAATAAAAGTGGCATCGGTAAATGTTTGGTTGATTTTGTCGACATTTTTGTTGGAAGAATAAAATGCGGGCTTGCTATAGTTGCCATTGTTGCTTCTGGAGCCTTTGGCTCCATTGCAGGCAGTAGTCTTGCGACATTGTCATGTATTGGTTCCATCATGAAGCCGAGGTTTGAAGAGGCCGGATATGATAAGGGGTTTACTGCTGCATTGATTACCTGCGCTGCGCCGCTGGGACTCTTGATCCCTCCAAGCGCGCACATGGTACTCTATTCTTGGGCGGGGCGCCAGTCATTGCTGGCCTGTTTTCTTGCTACTGTTGGCCCCGGTATCATGTTAATGATCATGCTTTCAATTACAAGTTACTTTATCCTCAGAAATAACCCAAATATTAAAATCAGACAACCAATGAGTTATGCTGATTTTATTGGCATGGCTTCAGAAAGGACGTTTTCTGCCATTCCTGCTCTTGCTATGCCAGTCATTGTGCTCGGAGGTATTTATGGAGGTTATTTCACCCCAACGGAAGCTGCGGCTGTTGCCGTAATATATTCGATTCCTGTCGGTTTTTTTGTTTATAAAAAATTGACCCTGAAGGGGCTATGTGAGACCTTGATTGAGACGGCATCGACGACTGGTGTTATTATGGTCATGATATTTTGCATAATGATGCTTAGCCGGATTTACATTATGGAAGATTTACCGGGAATGATCACTAAAACGCTAAAAGAATTTTCAGACAGCAAATATGTTATTTTGCTAGGTACTAATATTATTCTTTTAATAATAGGGATGATTATGGATGATACCAGTGCGATTCTCCTATGTACGCCGATATTCATTCCGATTCTCCAAAACTTTGGTGTAGACCCGATACATTTTGCGGCGATAATCGGGGTGAATATAGGAATCGGTCTCCTTTCCCCTCCGACCGCGCCATGTCTATATTTTGGTTCAGGCGTGATGAAGACGGCGGTTGCAGATATGCTGCCTATGACGCTAAAATTTATTGTATTTGCGTGGCTTCCTACATTATTAGCGGTAACTTATTTTCCAGAAATGGCCCTTTGGCTTCCGAGACATGTTCTTGGATGGTAATGCTTAGTATTGAAATTAGAAGAAAGCAGGAAACTAAGATGAGTGATGGTAAAGATTTACTTTTCAAGGCGCTTCGCTGTGAAGAAGTCGATAGAATTCCGTGGATCCCTTTCACGGGAGTACATTGTGCAAAGTTACTTGGAGTTGATGCTGAAACATACCTTAAATCTCCTCAGAATATCGTGGCGGGTGTTAAGCTGGCTGCTGAAAAATATTTTGCAGATGGTGTGTGCTCTGTTTTTGACCTTCAAATTGAGGCTGAAGCCTTGGGGTGCGGGTTGAAATGGTCGAAAAACAATCCGCCCGCTGTAGCTACACATGTACTTGATACGAAAAAAATCGGAGAACTTCCTGAATTTACTAAAAAACTTGGGCGTATTGAGAATGCTCTTAATGTTACCGCTACGTTAAAAAAAGAAATTGGAGATGATGTGGCTATCTTGGGACTAATATGCGGCCCGTTTACCTTAGCGTTACATCTCGCAGGGGCTAAATTCCTCACGGATATGATTGAAGAACCGGAATATGCAAACGAGATACTATTGTTCTGCGCAGAGATATCTCGTAAAATGTCCGCTTGGTATGTGGAGGCTGGAGCTGATGTAGTTGCGCTTGTAGACCCAATGACGAGCCAGATATCGCCAAGACACTTTAAAAAATATGTTACAACGGCCGTGGCTCCTTCGATTCAGGAGGTAAAGTCAAGGGGAGCGTTCGTAACTCTCTTTTGTTGTGGAGACGCAACGAAAAATATTGAGCTTATGATGCAATGTGAACCGGATGGTATTGCTTTTGATGAACAAGTGAGCGTGGTGATGTCTCGGGAGCTGTCTGCGAAATACAACGTAGCGATAGAGGGGAACCTGCACCTTACTACAACATTGCTTTTCGGGAATCCGCTGGAATGCGTGGCGGATGCAAAAAAATGTTTAAAAGAAGGAGGGCATAAAGGTTACATTCTCTCGCCGGGCTGTGACCTGCCATTTGACACCCCGGAATATAATCTTGAAGCAGTGGGCAGATACGCTGTGCTTGGCGAAGAACCTTCTAAAAGCAGCGGATTTTCATCGCTTGAAGAAGCGCTTTCCGGTTGCAATGCCGCCGCTGAAGGGTTTGAGGATGTGACTATAGAACCAGGCAGGATATTTATTGAGGTGGTCACACTTGACTCAGAAGGATGTGCTCCGTGTCAGTACATGATGGAATCTCTATATAGAATCAAGGATAAGTATGGAGATAAACTATTTTATCGTGAAACTCTGATAAAAAGCCTCGCCGGCATTAAACGCGTAAGTGCCATAGGAGTGAAAAATCTTCCCTCTATGTTGATGAATAATGAAATAGTTTTTGATAATATAGTTCCTACAGACAATGAACTCATGAAAGAGATAAATAAAAGATTGTAGATTTTTTGGGGTATAAGCATACACTGGCTGAAAGGTAAAAGTTTTAATATTGAACCGACTAGGTGGGCGTCTGGTCCATCAACATCGGTTTTTATTGATGGACATAGTTTGCAAGATTCAAATGAATAATTGCACAAAGATATGTGTGTTACTTATTGTTTCAGATTGTTTAGTTTATTCGCATAATAAACATCCATATCTACAACGCCAGGGATATGATAAAGAGAGGCTTGCTCGTTGACTTCAACGTCTATCACATTGCCGATTTCTTCAAATGCGACGTGCTCCCATCTCTCTTTCATATAGAGCTTAAAATGCTTATTGTCATAACTTCTATCCCAAGCTTCAGGGTACTGATGGTGCAATTCTGTGACGGAAGGGCTTTTTTGATCGAAAGAGAAGAAAGCGCCCATTGCGCAACTGTCAGGTTTGAGATAACGGGAAACGGCCTCGAGCGAATACCCTTTATGGAATAAAGCGTATTCGTTGGCAGAATCAAAATCTATATACAAATCCACAGAGTTTTCTTTTAGCGGGAGCAGGCTGCTTGCAGTAGCCACATATAGAATGTCTCGTTCGAGGCCGAGTTTATCTATTAAACCTTTATATATAGCAACGAGTTCCGGGTATTTGTCGGTGATGATGTATAGTGCGTCAGCGGGCATCTCCTCAATATTTGCATGGCAGAAACAATAATTATTTATAAAATCCTCTAATATGACTTTGCCAGCCATATTCTGTGACTTTAGTTTTTCAAGAAGCCAATGATAAGATTTTTGCATATATGAAACCAAAGTGGGATTCATCAGCCTGTAGCAGTTTCTT